>JBEVIO010000223.1:0-3457 GCA_040510635.1 Binatia bacterium
GTCGTCGTCGACGGCGATATAGTAGCGATACATGCTCGCGCCGGTTTGCATGCCGGCGATCGCAGTGAGCGCCTGCATCGCCTGCCCGGCGTGCCGTTGCTTCAGAGAGACGACCACCATCAAAGTGTGGCAATGGCACCAAACGCCTTGGACGTCCGAGATGCCGGATTGCTCCAAGTGGTCCCAGATGCGCGCGGCGTAGAGCGGAATTCCATAGCGCTCGGTGATCGGCAAGAGCGGCGGATTGCCGAGCAGGATCGGATCATTGCGATAGAGTATCCGCTTGACGCGGACGACACATTCATCGCCGCTATGAGTGTAATATCCCGGCCATTCGCCGAAGGGCCCTTCCGCGTGCGACTCTTCTTCGGGCGAGGGCATTTCGCCTTCGATGACAATTTCAGCTGTTGCAGGGATCGGCAGTCCGGTGAATGGCGCTCGGATCACTTCGAGCGGCGCGCCGCGCAACGCGCCGGCATATTCATATTCACTCACACCGGATTTGGCGGCGGACGGCGCAGCCAGCCAGGTAGCGGGCTCGCAACCGAGCACGATGGCGACGGGACAGGGGCGTCCCGCATTCCAATATCGGCGTGCGAGCTGTTTGCCGTGCTTGTGCTCGATGATCCAGAGCGTAACGCGATCCTTGGCAACGACGCAGGAGCGGTAGGTACCGACGTTGATCCAGCCGCTATCGGGATCTTTGATAATCACCATGTCGCCGGTGCCGATATAGCGCCCGCCGTCGTGTTCGTGCCACTGAGGGGTGGGAAAAATATCTAAGTCGATGCGATCACCTTCAAGAACATTCTCGCTTATCGGGCCAGACGAAACTTCGACGGGGGCGAAAGGCTTGAGATCGCGAATCTTGTTGCGCCAGGCTTTGAGAATCTCCAGCTTCGCCACATCGGTCGGTAGGCCGAGAGCCAGGGCGAAGCGCCGCGGTGTCGCCAGCGCGTTGGTCGCGATACGAAAACCCGCGGGATAATCGACGATCTTGTCGAAGAGCAGCAGCGGTCCTTCTTGCTCGGCCATCAATTCCGTCAGACAGCCGATTTCGAGGTTCCAGTGCGCCCCGTCGATGACTTTCAGCTCGCCGATGCGCGCGGCGCCGTCAATAAAATGTCTTAAGTCAGCGAAGGCCATGTTAGTCTAGGGTCTAGAGTTTTGGGTCTACGGTTGGGAGGTGGTGAACGCGAGACGCTAAACGCTAGACTCTAGACTTTCTCCCTCGTTTCTTCCCGAAAAAATCCCAGCGCCTCGATCGCAGGCCGGTCATTGATGGAAAATAATATCGCCGGCTCACCCGAATTATTTTCATGGGCGTGCCAGCTCCAGAGCGGCACGACAAAGGAATCGCCTTGCTGCCAGTCGAATTTCTCATCGCCGATCCAAGTCGTGCCCGAGCCGCGAAAAGCGTGGTACACGACCGAGTGCGTGTGGCGATGTGAGCGGCCCTTCTCGCCGGGGCGAAACATTTGCACTTGGCAATTGATCGTCGGCAAAGTCGACCCGCCGCTGAGCGGATCCGCATAGTGCAGCAAAACTCCGTCGTAGGGATCGCCGGGCGCTTCAGCCATCGCTGCAAAAATCTCTTCCGTGTCTTTCCAGGCGTAGCGATAGGGCGGGCGGTAAAGACTCGACGTCGGTTGCGGCGTGGGCTGCGGGCGCAAGGCGCCGTAGGTTTTTTTTGACCAACCTTCGGGCTTGCTCACGGTCTGTTGGCGCTCGTGAAACGGGTTGGCGAAACCGGCTTGATAATAGTGCAGCATCGGTCCGTCGGCGCCGTCAAGCCAAATGATCGGTGCGTCGCTGCTATTGACGTGGTCGTGCCAATTCCAACTCGGTGTCGTGATCAAATCGCCCGGCTCCATCAGCAACGGCTCGCCTTCGACGATGGTTGTCGCGCCGTGGCCCTCGACGACGAAGCGGATCGCGCCCATGGTGTGACGGTGCGCCGGCGCAAACTCGCCGGGCCGGACCATTTGCGCACCCATGAGCAGAGTGTGCGCCGTGCCCAATTTCAATTCAGGGTGCTGGTAACCGATAAATCGGCGGAACGCTTCTTCGGGACGGATAGGCTGCGCGGCTTGATCAAGCGCCGCGCGAATCTCCTTCCATTTCCAAAGAAAGGGCCGGAAGGTCGGCTCCGGCTCGCGAAAGCCGGTGCTGGTATTGGGAATCGTCCAGTAGCCGATGAGATTTTGCTCTTTGAGTTTCTGATTGAGCTCTGCCAACGACATTTTGTTTTCGCTTCGCGGCACTTCGACTAATGCGTTGCCTTATAGCAGCCGTCCATGAACATCTTGTTCAAATCCGCCGGCGTGACGGCGCAGTATTCCGCCGAATAGCCCGGCCGCTCGCTGATGCCTTCCTGCAGCAGCCGGACCAAAACCGTCTGCGTCACCGCGCCGTGCGATTTTCGATCCAGATGATCCATGGTGTCGGCTTCGTGATGTTTGGAAAAATAACTCGCGTCGGCCGTGCTGAGACCGTAATGCGTCGTGAGGGCTTTGAAAAAATCCAGACAAGAATTGCCGAAGGGATGCTCCCAAAGAACCGAAAACCAATACTCCTGAATCTGCCCGTCGTTGATCAGAGTACGATGAAAGTCGGGCAGCGCCCGGCACTCCGGCAGCATCGGTGAAAGGAGTACTTCCTCCTTACTCAGACCCAGGGCTTTGCCCGTGCTCATCAGGATCTGAATATGCCCCGGCGGGCAAGGATGGCCGAACTCGTCGAGAACTTTTTGAGTGTAGACCTCCATCAAGTCGACGTTTTTAACGAAAAACCAGAGATGCTTGTAAAACGCCGAAGTGTAAACCGAATTGATCACTGGCACAAAGGAACCCCAGTTCTTGTAAAAAAGTTGCAGCGTTGCTTTTTTTAGCTTGCCTTCGCGCAGCTCGTCCATAAAACGGGTCTTATCGACGGTTTCCTTCCAGCGGCGGTCGCATTTCGCGGCAAGATCGGCGATAAATTCTTCGGCTTGCGACTCGTTGAGTTTTAGCATGCGAAACGCCTCATCGTTTAGATAAACGGTTTACCGAGCACCCATATTGCAGCTCCATTTGGCTGTCAAGCTCGATTCGCGACGCTTGCTCAAAACAAGAGAGCTAGGCTAGAATGAAAAAATTAGTCTAAGGAGGATCGCAATGGACGTAAAGAATCTCGACGAAATGATTTCGACAAAAAAACGCAATATCCATTTATTCGGTGCCGGTAATTTCCGATCTTGGATGCTTTATTTCGTTCCAGGTGACGGCACCGATATGCACTACCACGCCAATCCGGAAACTTTTTTGGTCTTGTCCGGGAGCGGCGTGGTCAAAGGTTTGAAAGGCGAGGAGCGGCCGATTCGTAAAAATGAGGTGCTTTTCTTGGAAGCCAAGGACTATTACCAAATTACCAACAACGGGACGGAACCGCTGGTGCTGTTCGGCAACCGTTCGGAAGG
>JBEVIO010000224.1:0-3817 GCA_040510635.1 Binatia bacterium
CTTATTTTTTTCGCATTATGGGTTCAAAGGCGCCGTCAAGTCAATCCGGTCGAGGAATGTCAAAGCCCGGTACGCCCCATGCGAGCAACGGGAATTCGACCCTCGGTGACATCTATAAACGGTTTCTTTTGTATGGCGGTGAAAACGCGATACTCTATTGCAGCGAGAGCGGCAACCCCTGATGAAAGGCATTCTATGAAGATCGAATCCAAGGATTTTCGCGTTCGCGAAGGAGATAAAGTCAATCTCAAAAAATGGCCCACCAAAGTAAAACCTTATTACGCATCGAAGAAGCAGTTAAAAAAAATGCTGCGCGCCCACGTTGAAGAAATGAGCGAACTGCAAAATCTGCTCTATGCTTCCAATCGTTACGCCGTGCTGCTGATCTTCCAAGCGATGGATGCCGCCGGCAAGGATAGCGCGATCAAACACGTCATGTCCGGTGTCAATCCTCAAGGTTGCCAGGTTTTCAGTTTCAAGCATCCGAGCATGGAGGAGTTGGACCATGATTTTTTGTGGCGCGCCGCGCGCGCCCTGCCCGAGCGGGGTCGTATCGGCATCTTCAACCGCTCTCACTATGAGGAAGTTCTTATCGTTCGGGTTCATCCCGAACTCCTACGCGCCGAAGGTCTTCCGGACGAAGCGCTCGATGACAAGACGATCTGGCGCGATCGCTACCGATCGATCCGTCACTTCGAGGCGCATCTGCACCGCAACGGCACGCGCATCGTCAAGTTTTTTCTCCACCTTTCCAAAGACGAGCAGCGCAAACGTTTTCTCGCCCGTCTCGAAGAGCCGGATAAGAACTGGAAGTTTAGCCGCGCGGACGTCGAAGAAAGGAAATATTGGGACGATTACATGGATGCCTATGAAGCTTGCCTGAACGCCACCAGCATGCGCGATTCGCCCTGGTACGTCGTCCCGGCCGATGACAAGGGGAATGCCCGGCTGATCATTTCGCGGATCATTCTCGACACGCTGCGCGGCTTGAAAATGAAATATCCGACGATCAGTGAAAAGCAGCGCAAAGAACTCGGCGCGCTGCGCCGCTTGCTGGCGAAATAAATATTCTATTTCTCAATCATCTCACTGGGACCCTTACGGAAGCGCCGCGCAGCCGCATGATGCCCCTGCGGTTTGCCGCCGCATTCATACCTGCATATACTCGTTGGAATAATCGGATATGCATGCCACACAAAGCGTAGGTAAAACGGCTATGATGATAAAAACAACTCTGTCCGCGGCAGTTTTTGCGCTGGTGCTCCTACGAGTCGCCAGCGTCGACGGCGGAGCGATATCGGATACGGCCCTTAAACGAGGCTTCATCCAATGCGGCGTGAACACCGGCATTGCCGGCTTCTCCCAGCCGGACAGCCACGGCGAATGGCGCGGCATCGACGTGGATTTTTGCCGCGCGGTCGCGGCCGCGCTGTTCGGCGACGCACGAAAGGCTCGCTATACGCCGTTGACGGCACAACAACGATTCACCGCTTTGCAATCCGGAGAAGTCGACATCCTTTCACGCAATACCACCTGGACGATGTCGCGCGACACCGGTCTCGGGCTCAACTTCGTCGGCATCAATTTTTACGACGGTCAGGGTTTCATGGTCGCGAAAAAGCGTCAGGTGAAGAGCGCAAAACAACTGAGCGGCGCGACCGTATGCGTGCAGCCCGGCACGACCACGGAACTCAATTTGGCCGATTATTTCCGCGCTAATAACCTGAAGCTCAAGCCGGTGGTGGTTGAAAAAATCGAAGAAGTGCTCAATGCCTATTTTGCCGGGCGCTGCGACGTCTACACGACGGATGTTTCCGGGCTCATCGTGGCGCGGGCTTCGCGCGCAGCCAATCCCGCCGATCACGTGATCCTTCCGGAAGTCATTTCCAAAGAGCCATTCGGCCCTGCGGTGCGGCATGGCGACGATCATTGGTTCGACGTGGTGAAGTGGTCCTTATTTGCAACGATTGAAGCGGAGGAGCTTGGGCTCACGTCAAAAAACATCGATCAGCAAGCGAACAGCACCAATCCCGTCATCCAGCGCTTCATCGGCGCCAAAGGCGAGCTCGGCAAAAGCCTCGGCCTCGACAATCGTTGGGCTTACAACATCATCAAACAGGTGGGCAACTATGGCGAGAGCTTCGATCGTCACCTGACCCCTCTGGGCCTGGACCGCGGCATGAACAAGCTTTGGAATCGCGGCGGACTCCTGTACGCGCCGCCGATCCGTTGAACGCGGCGACTGCCGCAAAGCCTTTCAGTATTCGTAAGCCAATTTCGTCATGCAGCCGACGTCGGTGAAAGCAAAGTCATGGGCTCGTTGAAGTCGATTCGCCTTCGCTCGATCGTTTATCAAGCTTTTCTGGCCGCCGCCCTCGTCCTCGCTGCTTGGTACTTGATTGCCAATGCCGTGGAAAATCTTGGGCAGCGACGCATCGCCAGCGGTTTCGCTTTTCTCGCCCGTGAATCCGGTTTCGAAATCGGCGAGAGCACCTTTCTTTCCTACAATGCCGCGGACACGTATCTGAGAGCGATCGCGGTCGGCTTTCTCAACACCTTTCGGGTCGCCGCTTTGGCGATTGTTTTTTCGACCTTGCTCGGCACACTAATCGGTTTGGCGCGATTGTCGCCCAACTGGCTGCTTGCCAAGCTGGCCGCAGTTTACGTCGAGGTCATTCGCAATTTGCCGTTGGTGGTCCAACTGTTTTTTTGGTACGCCGTGATCACCGAAAGACTTCCCGCACCGGCCGAGGCGCTGAACCCTCTGCCCGGTGTTTTCTTGAGCAACCGCGGTTTCGCTTTCCCCTCCCTCGTTGCCGCAACGCCCTTGGCGTTGGATTACCCAGTTCTCGATGGTTTTAACTTTTCTGGCGGCGCATTGCTGTCGCCTGAGTTTGTCGCGCTCTTTTTGGGCCTAACGCTTTACACCGCGGCATTCATAGCGGAAATCGTCCGAGCGGGGATCCTCGCGGTGGCGCGCGGCCAGTTCGAGGCGGCGTATTCCCTCGGCCACAGCCCATGGCAAGTTCTGCGCTTTATCGTTCTCCCGCAGGCGCTGCGCGTCATCGTCCCGCCGCTGACCAGCCAATATTTAAACACGATCAAAAACAGCTCCCTCGCTGTGGCAATCGGTTATCCCGATTTGGTGTCGATCGCCAATACGATCATCAACCAAACCGGCCAGGCCATCGAAGGCATCGCCATTATTATGCTCGTGTATCTGACGATCAGCTTGGCCATCGCCGGTTTCATGAACTGGTACAATCGGCGCTTCGCGCTCAAGGGAGCCGAGTTATGACCGGCGCAGTCAATTCGGCAATAAAGCAAGCGGCGGCTATTCTACGTGTTCGGTTTTTTTCCACTTGGTCCAGTGTTCTTGTAACGTTTGCCCTTCTTCTAATCGCATGGAAAATCGTCCCGCCGTTTATCGATTGGGCGTTTTTCAATGCAGTTTGGGCGCCGGAGAATCCAAACCTCTGCCGCGTGGCAATCGGTCACGGCGCTTGTTGGGCTTTCGTATTAGATAAGTACCGATTCATTCTCTTCGGTACCTTTCCCGTCGACCAGCACTGGCGACCGGCATTGGCTATCGCCATTCTCCTGGGCCTTTATGCGCTAAGCGCCGTCGGTGTCGTCAGACGATCGAGCCTCGCCGCTCTCTGGCTCGCAGGGTTCGCGGCAATCGCCGTGCTCATGTGGGGCGGTGTGTTCGGTTTGCCTTATATCGAGAATCAGCGCTGGGGCGGGCTGACATTGACGCTCCTGCTTAGCACGTTCGGCATTGTGTTCGCGTTCCCGCTTTCGATTCTTCTCGCCC
>JBEVIO010000225.1:0-6751 GCA_040510635.1 Binatia bacterium
CGCCGCGCTGACCATGTACGTGAGCGGAAAGCCCAGTGCCGTCGCGAGCATCTTGAATCCGTCGTAGCGATCGCTGCCGACCAGCCACGGGTGGCAATCCTGCGCTTCGAAAACTCGCGTGCCAGGATGCACGAGAATCGGCACGTCGAGCTTGCAAACTTCCTCGTAAAACGGCCACAACACTTCGGCGTCGAGATCGCAGTTCTCGTGCCCGCCCATGAGCTTGACGCCTTTGAAACCTAGATCCTTGACCGCGCGCCGGAGCTCGCGAATTGCTTCATCGACGTCGGGAAGATAAACCCAGGCGATGCCGATAAACCGATCTTTACCGGCGATATCTTCCTCCACGGTGTCGTTGTACGCGCGCGCCATCTCGACGCCGAGGTCATGATCAACTTCATAGATGAGCGGCCGGTTGTCGGCGATGACGACTTGATAGTCGAAGCCTTCCCGCTCCATGACCTCATGGTGCATGTCGAGATTCCAGCGCGTCTCGCTGAATGAGTGAATCTTTTTACCGTCGCGATAGTAAGTCGCCGCGTCGCCGGGAAATTTCTCGCCGTACCGAATCATCTCTCCGGCGCCTTTTTGAAACTCGATGTAGCCGCGCCCGGGATGCTTCACGCGCTCAAGAAAGCGAACCGGCCAATAATGGGTGTCGCCGTCGATGTACATGAAAAACCTCCCAGTGAAATAATATCGGCGATATTATGGCGTGACCTGTGCAAGGTCAACAATGTTTGACGCCACCGAGTCGAACCGCTACATTGCCAGCACAGCCCGGACTCATCGCAAGGACTTCACCGACGAGTGTCATCGCCGCAAGATAAAGATCTATCCGAGCCGCAGCCGGCGCGGGCCATCCGCCCTTGGTCTTCGCTGCTGATTCGCGATTATCAACTGATTTTCATCACGATTCTCTGTGCCAACACCGCCAATCACATGCGCATCGTGGCGAGTCTTTATCAGGTGTATCACCTTTCGGGCTCTTCCGTGCAGCTCGGACTGGCCGGCTTTTTCCAGGCATTTCCCTTTATCATCTTCGGCTTGTTCGGCGGCGTTCTCGCCGACACATTGAATCGCAAAAAGTTGATCGCGATCACCCACGCGCTCAACATCCTGCCCGGCTTGGCCCTCGGAATCCTCACGCTGAGCGGTGCGGTTCAGGTATGGCACGTCAACATGCTCAACGTTGTGGCCTCGTCTTTACAAGTACTCGGCGGACCTGCCCGGCAAGCGATCATTCCCGGTCTCGTGCCCCAGTCGCATCTTCTCAACGCGGTGACCATGGCGGTGCTGATGATGCAAGGAACCCAACTGACCGCGCCGGTGATTGCGGGGTTTCTCATCGACTTTCTAGGCGTCCAAGCCTCCTACTTCACTGACGCCGGCTTGCTCTTACCTTCCGTGATCGCGGCGCTCCTCATCCGCGCTTCAGGCCAACCGCAAGGCGAACGTCGGCAAATAAGCTGGCGCAGTCTTATCGAGGGCTTCGAATTTCTCTGGCACACTCGGATTATTTTGTCTTTGTTTCTCCTCGATTTTTTTGCCGTCTTGTTTGGTTTTTTCCGACCGATATTACCGATTTTCGCAGATGTCGTATTTAAAGTCGGCGCGCGCGGCTTGGGTATGCTCTACGCCGCGCCCGCCATCGGCGCCTTGATGGGATCGACGATCTTGCTCACGGCCGGAGATATCAAGCGTAAGGGCGCCCTTTCGATCATTGTGACCTTGCTGTTCGCGTTGAGCTTGGGGTTTCTTGGTTTGTCGCAAAGCTTTTGGATGGGCCTGCTCGCCGTCGGCGCGCTGGGCTTTAGTGACGCCATCAGCGTTGCCATACGCCGAACGGTGGTACAAATCCTCGCGCCCGACGACATGCGCGGGCGGGCAACGAGCTTCTTAACCGTGTTTGCCCAGACGACGAATGCGACCGGCGCCGTCATCGCCGGCGCGGGCGCGGCGCTGTTGGGCGCGTCGAACGCCGCGCTGGTCGGCTGCTTGTTATGCACGCTGACGATTATCGGGACTTGCTGGGCGATTCCCCAGCTTTGGAGTTATCGCTCGGACTGAAGAGCATTTCGAATGGCGCGCCTGGAGTTTGTCGTAAAACCACCCTTGGAATCAGTCGGCGAGCGGCAAGCGCCGATGCTAATTTCGCACCTTGGTCAAAAGAACCACGCTCTCCACCTGTTCCGTCTGCGGGAACATATCGAAAAGGCGCAAGCTTGCGATCCGATAGTCGGTGTCGACGAGGCGAACCAAATCACGCGCCAAACTATTTGGCTCGCAGGACACATAAATGAGTTTCGGCGCATCGAGATCGACAATCGCCGTCATTGCCGCCGGCTGGATGCCTTTGCGCGGCGGATTGAGAATCGCCAAATCGACTTGCGATAGGTTTTGGCGCAATTGCGCGATCGTTGCAGCCACATCGCCGGCGACGAAGCGGCAATTGCCACGCCCATTGCGCCGCGCATTTTGCTTCGCGTTATTGATCGACAGCTCGCTCTCATCGATACCCCAGATCTGACGCGCTGCGACCGCCAGGTAAAGCGAGATCGGCCCGACACCGCAATAAAGGTCGAGCCCGGTTTCGTCTCCTTTCAAGGCGGCCAGCTCGCACACGTTTTCGTAGAGCTTTCGTGCCATGAATGGGTTGGCTTGCGAGAATACCCCTGGGGGAAACACCAGCTTCAAATCGCCGACTCGCTCCATGATGGTGTCGCGCCCGCCGAGAATCCGAAAACTCGCGCCCCAGATTACGTTGCCGCGCTGTTCATTGATATTCTGGATCACGCCCGTCATGAACGAAAACCGCTGCAAAAGGGATTTCGCGAGTTGAGCTCCGGCGGGAAAAGAGCTGTGTCGCGTAACCAGTGTCAGGCTCAGCTCTTGACGGGCGGCACTGAAGCGAAAATCGAGATAGCGCAGATCGCCGCTGTCGTCGCGCTCGTCATAAGGTGTGATGCGCAGCTCCAAGATTTTCTTTTTGAGAAACTGCACGACCTGATTCACCGGCCGCGGATGAACCGGGCACGACGAGATATCGATGACCCGATGACTCTGCGGCACGTAAAGACCGGTGGCGACCTGATCGCGGTGACGGCGCACGACCAGCTTCACGCGCGTCCGGTAACCCAAACGATGACGAGCGGGCGCAACCGGCGGCACCTCGACACCGGCAAGTGCGGGATAGCGCGCGAATACTTCCCGGACAATCGTCTGTTTACGCGTGAGCTGTTGCGGATAGGGCACATCGATCAAGGGGCAGCCAACGCAATTGGGATAATGAGGACAGGCCGGTAGATAAGCGTCGTCACTCTCGGTCGATACCAGCCCGGGATTCGATCGGCGATTTTTATCGGTCGATTTATTCTGCGAACGGAAATCCGCCATGGGTGGCTTGTTCACTCCCCAATGATTTTTACCAACACCCGTTTGCGCCGCCGGCCGTCGAACTCACCGTAAAAAATCTGCTCCCACGGACCGAAGTCGAGCTTGCCGTCAGTGATCGCGACGACCACTTCGCGCCCCATCACTTGTCGCTTGATGTGCGCGTCGGCGTTATCCTCGCCCGTATCGTTGTGTCGATATTGCTGGATCGGCTCGTGCGGCGCGAGCTTTTCCAGCCAGACCGAATAGTCATGGTGCAAACCGGGCTCGTCGTCGTTGATAAACACCGAAGCAGTAATGTGCATGGCATTGACCAAGGCCAGCCCCTCTTTCACGCCGCTCTCCCGAATACAGTCCTGCACCTGGCCGGTAATATTGACGAAGGCCAGCCGCGTCGGCGTATGGAACCAAAGCTCTTTGCGATAGGATTTCATCGTATTTCGTCCCGTCATTTGATCTATGGCCTAAGAATTTATACAGGTAATAGACGGCAAAGTCAGTCTCTAGCCGACTTTCGCCAGTCGTCTGTTCCGAATTTACGTTTTGAACGATTGGAACGGCTTGAACGACTTAAACGGTTTCTCCGGAGGTAGAAATGAGCGACAAAGTCCATTTTATCGACACTACCGTACGTGACGGCAACCAGAGTCTGTGGGCGCTCAACATGAAAATCGGCGCCATGCTGCCGGCGCTGCCGCACATGGACGAAGCCGGCTTCGAGTCGATGGAGTTTTTCCTCAGCGTGATTTTCAAAAAATACGTGCGCGAGCACAAAGAAAATCCCTGGTACTGGCTCAAAGAAGGAACCCAGAGAATCAAAAAGACACGCTTGCGTTATCACGGCGGCATGCACAGCGCCTTCGAGAAAACCCCGCACTGCATCCTGAAGCTGCTCATTGAGCGGCTCGTCTCCTATGGGCTGACTTTAACGCGCACGTCGAATTGTTGGAACGACTACAGCGCGTTCAAAGAAGAGATCGACGACTTGAAAAAGACCGGCATGGACACGGTGGCGAACTTGATCTATTCGGTCTCGCCGCGCCACACCGACGAGTATTATGCGCGGAAAGCCAAGGAAGCAGCGGCGGCCAAACCCTGGCGCATCTGCTTTAAAGACGTCGGCGGCCTGCTCACGCCGGAGCGCGCGCGCACTTTGATCCCCGTGGTCCTCAAAGCAGCCGGTGACATCCCAGTCGAGTTTCACGCCCATTGCAACAGCGGCCATGCGCCGGTCAACTATCTCGAAGGCGTCAAGCTCGGCATGCGCATTCTTCATACCGCGATCCCGCCGCTCGCCAACGGATCGTCGCAGCCTTCGGTATTTAACATCGCCAACAATCTGAAAGCGCTCGGCTACGATCCTCAAGTCGATCTGAAGCCGCTTGATACGGTGGTGCGACATTTTACGGCCGTGGCCAAGAGAGACGGCCTGCCGATCGGCAAGCCAGTGGAATACTATCACTCGATGTACGGCCACCAAGTTCCCGGCGGCATGATTTCCAACATGCGCCACCAGATGAAGATCGTCGGCATGGAACACAAGATGGAAGCAGCACTGGAGGAAGCCGCCGCGGTGCGCAAAGATTTCGGTTATCCGATCATGGTCACGCCGCTATCCCAGTTCGTCGGCACGCAAGCCGCGATCAACGTCATCGTCGGCGAACGCTACAAAGAAGTGCCCGATCAGAATATTCAGTATGCTTTAGGAATCTGGGGCAAAGAAGCAGTCGAAGTCATGGACCCGAACGTGAGGGATAAAATTCTCAATCGGCCGCGCGCCAAAGCGTGGACGCACTGGGAACAGCCCGAGCCGTCCTTGAACGACATTCGCCAGAAATACGGCGCGCAGCTTTCCGACGAAGATCTCATTTTGCACTACTTCGCCGGCGAGGATTATGTAAAGGCCCTGCCCGATCACGGCAAGCCGCGCGAATACATCGACGCGACCCAGCCGCTGGTAAAAATCATCGAGCAATTATCCAAGCGCAAAGATTCGAACCAGGTCTATATCAAACAACCCGGCTTCACAGTCAGGATGGAGAAACGATCCGGCGTCGAAATCCCCGCTTGATCGTTGCAGTCTCAAGTCTCGAGTTTGTACGAAAGATCGACTGCGTCTGCCGCAGCTCGGGGTTAGTGAATCTTTAAGGCTGCTCAAAAAGGCTCAGATGCAAGGCGCACGAAGACCGACGAACGGAGGCGTACGAGTTAGTACGTCGAAGTGAGTCGGACGAGTGCAACGAAGCAGCTGACCTTTTTCAGCTGCCGTTAGGGATCATCGCCTTCGCTCGCTGCGCCCGGCGCGAGATGACTCACATCGCCCCAAGTCAGAAGCAGCCAGATTTCTTCCTCGCGCGCAAACACGTTGATGCCGGCGTTGACGAATTCAAAACGCCGCGGCGCCTCCAGCGGAATCTCCAACGTATGACGAAAAAAACCGCTCACCACGCCGCCATGAGTGACAACGACGACCTGATCGCCATGATGCTTCGCCGCCAGCTCATTGAGATAGGCGACGTTACGCGAGACTTGCTGGCGCATGCTTTCGCCGCCCGGGATCACGTAGTCCGGTCCCATGGTGCGAAACTGACGCCGCTCTTCGGGATACTTCGCGACAATTTCGTCGCCATTGAGTCCCTGAAAGATTCCCAAGTGACGTTCACGCAATCGCGCGTCGGTCACGATCTCATGACCCGTGAGCGCGGCAATCTCCTTTGCGGTATGCACGGCCCGGCCGAGATCGCTACTGTAGAGCGCGGAAAATTTTTCCCGCGCCAGCCGCTGTGCCAGGGCCTTTGCTTGGGTCACACCCTTCTCCGTCAATCGACTATCGAGATTGCCTTGACGAATTCCCTTGATGTTCCATTCAGTCTCGCCATGACGAACAATGATGAATTGGGTGCGCTGCATTGCTCTCGAATTCCCGCAATCTTTGCTTACTCTCATAGCACGCGGAACAAAGTCAACCGCCAAACCCATCGCATTGCGTTTTCTTTTCGCCTGTCGTAATGCAGCTTAGGAGCCGGCAAACTCAGATGCTTTTTGTCAGAGATAGAGATATCGAAATTCACTATCAAGCGACGGGTCAGGGCACGCCGTTTCTTTTCTTCAGCGAAACCGCCTGTCCGGGCGACATCTGGAATCATTTTCAAGTGCCGGAGTTCTCGCGCGATTACACGGTCATTACGCACGATTACCGCGGCACGGGGAAATCAAGCCGGCCGAAGGCACAATATTCGTGCGAGGACTTTGTCGACGACGCGGTCGCGCTGTTAGATCATTTGAATGCCGGTCCCGCGATCGCGGTCGGCCACTCGATGGGCGGGCGCGTGGCGATGCTGATGGCGCTCAAATATCC
>JBEVIO010000226.1:0-3514 GCA_040510635.1 Binatia bacterium
CTCGTTATCAGAAAAATCTATACGCGCAGTCCTAAGCGCAAAAAATGGTTTTCGAAGCGGCCCGCGCTTTTTACCAATAAAGCTGAACACGTGCTGGACGATCCAAGCGTCGACATCGTGATTGAAGCGCTGGGATTTCAGAGCCCATCGCAATTGCCGGTGTTCAGAGATTATTTACTGCGCGCTTTTCGCAACGGCAAATCCGTCGTGACCTCTGACAAGGCCGTCTTGGCGCGCTACGGCAAAGAGATCTGGGCGGCGGCGCAAAAAAGTGGCCAGCAACTCCGGTTTGAAGCCTGCGTCGGTGGGGGTATCCCGGTCATTCGCTCTTTGAGCGAAAGCTTCGCCGTGGAAACGCCGGAAGCGGTCTTCGGCATCGTCAACGGCACTTGCAATTACATCCTCTCGCAAATGGAAAAGGGCGGGAAAGCGTACCCCGAAGCGTTGCGGGAAGCGCAGCAAAAGGGTTACGCCGAAACTAATCCGGCATCGGATGTCAACGGCAGTGACGCGGAAGCCAAGTTGCTACTGCTTTTATTCGTCGCGTTTGGATTGCAAATCCAACCGGGCACGATTTGGCGAAAAGGCATTGAAGAGATTCACACGGTGGATTTTCGCTACGCCCAGAGAATCGGTCCGAGCACGATCAAACAGCTTGCCGTGGCCCGACGAAACAACCAGTCCGTGCAGGCCTTCGTTTCTCCAGTCTTGGTGCCGCGAGACAATATTCTGGCGAGCATTGACGGCGCGACAAATGCGGTCTGTTTTGCCGCCAGGAGCAGCAGCGGCGGCCGCGGTGAGCGTGACTGTGATTATGTTCTCGTCGGTCCTGGGGCGGGTGGAGGGCCGACCGCGGTGGCGGTGCTCGGCGACGTTTGTGAACTGGCGCGCGGCGGGCGTAAGTCTTCCGGCGCCCCCAGTCTGATCCCGCCGGGAACTTTGAAAATTCAGTCCGACGATGAAATCGACGGTTCCTTTTACCTCCGTTTAGTCGTTAGGGACCGCGCGGGCATCGTCGGCGATATCGGTCGGACCTTCGGCCGCATCGGCATTAACATATCGGAGATTTGGCAAATGCGGCATACCGAAGAAGAAGTGCGCTGGCTAGCGCAAAGTTACAAACTAAAACAAAGACCGCAGGAAGTTTTGCCTTTCGTGATGACACTCGAGCGGGCTACGGTCCGGCAAATGCGCAAGGCTCTGGATTCTCTTAGCAATCGAGACTATATCCTAGTTGATCCGGTTTGGTTTCCGATCTGGGGAGCAAAGTGAAGTACATCATCCTGCAAGGCGACGGCATGGCCGACTATCCGCTGGAAGTTCTAGGCGGGATAACGCCTCTGGAAGCCGCGCGCACGCCTAACATGGATTGGCTCGCCCAGCGGGGCGTATTTGGCCTGGCGCATGTGATTCCCGAGGGCTTTCCGCCGGGTAGCGACGTGGGCAATATGAGCATCATGGGCTATGATCCCGCGGTCTATCACACCGGGCGTTCACCCCTCGAAGCGGCGAGCATGGGCGTCGCTCTCGGTCCGAACGATATCGCGTTCCGCTGCAACCTCGTCAGCTTCAGCGGTGGCGGCCATGAAACCAGCATGGAAGACTTCACCTCCGGCCATATCTCCAGCGCGGAAGCCAAAGAAATCATCGATGACATCGGACGCAAGCTCGGCGGCGACGGCATCGAGTTTTTTCCCGGCGTGAGCTATCGCCACCTCATGGTCTGGCGCGATGGCAAAGAAAAAATGACGACCACTCCGCCCCACGACATCACCGGGCGGAAAATCGCCGGTTATCTTCCTACCGGTGACGGCGCCGATCGCCTGCTCAAGCTCATGGACGCTTCGCGCAATATTCTGGCTGAGCACGGGGTGAACAGAAAGCGCGAGGCTGAAGGGCGGCGAAAAGCAACGTCGATCTGGCTCTGGGGGCAGGGGAGGGCGCCACAGCTGCCTTTGCTGACCAAACGTTTCGGCATCACGGGCGGGGTGATCTCCGCCGTCGATATTATTCACGGCTTGGGTGTCTACGCCGGTTTGGAACGCATCGATGTTCCGGGCATCACCGGCTTTCTCGATACCAATTACAAGGGCAAGGGCGAGTATGGTTTGCGCTCGCTTGAAAAAAACGATTTTGTTTTTATTCATGTCGAAGCCACCGACGAGGCCGGCCATATGGGTGACGTGAAGGCCAAAATTCAAGCTCTCGAGGACTTCGATGAAAAGGTCGTGGGCACGGTGCTCAAAGGCATGGAGCATCGAAAGGACTGGCGCGTCTTGCTGATGCCCGATCATCCCACGTCCATTGCGTTGAAGACTCATGTCGCCGAGCCGGTGCCATTCGTGCTCTACTCCGCCCTGCAGCCGCGCAACAACGGCGCCGTGGGATATAACGAAAAAGATGCCGCCAAGACCGGGATAGTGGCGAAGGAGGCTTTCAGATTGATGGAGGCCCTCATCGAAGGGAGGCAAACGTGGACCGAAACTTAGCTCTCGAAGCCGTGCGTGTAACGGAAGCGGCGGCCCTTAATTGTGCCCGTTGGACGGGTCGGGGCGACGAAAAGGCCGCTGATCAGGCCGCCGTGGACGCCATGCGCAAAGCCTTCGATGCCCTGGCCATCGATGGCACGGTGGTGATCGGCGAAGGCGAACGGGACGAAGCGCCGATGCTCTATATCGGCGAGAAAGTTGGTTGTGGCGGTCCCAAAGTCGATATCGCTCTCGACCCCCTGGAAGGCACTACTATCTGTGCCACTGGCGCGCCCAACGCGCTCGCCGTCATCGCCATGGGCGACGGCGGTAACCTGCTCAATTGTCCCGACACCTATATGGAAAAGATCGCCGCTGGACCTATCGGCAAAGGCGTCGTCGATCTCGACAAGACACCGACACAAAATTTGCACGCGCTGGCCGAAGCGAAGGGCTGCGGGGTGGAAGATTTTATGGTCATTATCTTAGCGCGGCCGCGCCACGATGCCCTCATTCAAGAAGTCCGCAAGGCCGGCGCGCGGATTCGCCTGATCGGCGACGGCGACGTTTCCGCCGCCATCGCCACGACCAAGCCGGAAACTGGAATCGATCTCCTGCTCGGCATCGGCGGCGCGCCCGAAGGAGTGCTGGCGGCTGCGGCGCTGCGTTGCGTCGGCGGTGAGTTTCAGGGCCGCTTGAAACCGCGCAACAACGAAGAAATCGAGCGGGCCATGAAAATGGGCGTGACGGACATCAATAAAAAGTTCAAAATCGACGAACTGGCCGCCGGCGACGTGATGTTCGCCGCCACCGGCGTTACCGACGGCGACTACCTCCAAGGTGTGCACTTTTTCTCCGGTGGCGCCACAACCCAGTCAGTGGTGATGCGCTCCAAGACCCGCACGGTCCGCGTCATCAACGCGACGCACTTCTTCGAGCACAAACCGAACTACTGATGTCACGTTCAACGTTCAAAGTTCAAGGTCCGATTCTCGAATCGGAAAGTCTAAGTCTGAAAACGTTGAACATTGAACCTTGAACTTTGA
>JBEVIO010000227.1:0-3925 GCA_040510635.1 Binatia bacterium
TGCGGATGCGAGTCCCTTGGCGACGCACCATGGACCTTGACGAGTAAACGAGCGGGCGCAGTTGGCTTTTTTTGTTGTCCTGTTGCAATTCCTTTTACGGTTTTAGCCCCGAGGCGACCAGCGCCGGCATCGGCAACGCGACAAAGTCGCCCTTGGTGTATTTTGCCAATTCCTGCCGCATCGCCGCGCGAATCCTTTTTAAGATGGTCGGCTTCTGCGCGCGCAGCAATCCCGCTGTGCGCACCGTGCTGTCTTTCATCGCATCGAACAGGCCGTCGCCCGCGGGCAAGCGCCACACTTGCGAAATTTTTTTCACGTTCGGCGACACGAAACCGGCGGCAATCAGTCCGCCGGTGCATTCCTCCGGATCGCTGTAATGAAAAAACGGCGGGCCTTCGGGCAACTCGACGCGCGGCTCGCCGTGACCTTCGACGGCGCGCAGGACAATTCCGAAACCGACGGTTTCTTGCGGGTTACACCAGACGGAGAATGCGAAGCGCCCTCCGGCGCGCAACACCCGATGCGCTTCGACCAGGGCCATTTCCGGATGGCCGAGATGGAGGATGCCGAAATTCATTGCTGCCGCGTCGAACAAGCCGTTGCCTAACGGCAGTTGCTCGGCGTCCCCCTCGCGAAAATCAATTTCCGGGTGAAGTCGCCGCGCCTGCTCGATCATCGAGCGGGAAAAATCGACGCCCAGCACCGTGGCGCCGCGTTTGGCCGCCGCCGCCGCGACATAGCCCGGTCCGCTGGCGATATCGAGAAACTTGACGCCCTTCTTCACTCGCGCGGCAGCCAGGAGGGCTCCGACGGTCTGATTCGTCAGATTGCCGAAAGCTTGATGGTATTGGTCCGGTATACTTTCCCAACCGGCGTGTTCGAAGACACGAAATTTTTCGGAATCAAGAATCATGTCGCGTACAATTACACAGCTTTTCGGACCTGTCTACTCGCGCCCTGTTCATTTCAAATAACGACCGGCCAATTCGCGCTTGACCGAAACAGGCGATTTCTTTACTGTCGGGCGCGCGGAGGAACACCATGAAACAAAGTCTGAGATTTTTCCTTGCCCTTTTGATCTGCGCGCTTTGCGCCGCTGCGAATCTGTACGCGGCGCAAACTTTGACGAAAGTCGTGATGACCAGCGGATCGTTCAGCGAGCGCGATGCGGTCAACTACGTAGCTCAGGACCAGGGCTTTTTTCGCCGCTACGGTTTGGACTTGACCTTTGTCATCGTGCGCAATGGTCCGGTCGGCATGGCGGCCCTCGCCTCCGGCGAAACTCAACTGCATTCAGGTTCGGCCACGGGCGCGGTGCTGGGCTCAGCCGCCGAGGGCATGGATCTGGTCTTTGTCGCCGGCATCATCAACAAGCTGATCGGCAACATCATGGCCTCGCCCAAGATCAAGACGCCGGCAGACCTCAAAGGCAAAACCATCGCCGTCACCAGCGCTAGCGGCGGCAGTTGGATGTTTACGACGCTGGCGCTTGAATACTGGGGGCTGGACGCCAAGCGCGACGGCATCACTTTTCGAATTCTCGGCGACGAGTCGGTGCGCGGCCAGGCCCTGGCCAACGACACGGTCGCCGCAACCCATTTGGGCTATACCTTCTCCGCGCCGCTGATCAGCAAAGGTTTTACCAACCTCGGCGACCTCGCCAAGCTGCCGATTCCATTCCAGAGCACCGGCACTCTGACGACTCGGCGCTATATGAATGCTTTCCCAGAAGTCGTTGAGAACATGTTGCGAGGCGTGGTCGATTCGCTGCACTTCATCGCCCAACCGGAAAACAAACCGGCAGTGCTAAAAAGTTTGATGAAAGGCCTGCGGCTACAAAAAGTCGAACAAGCCATAGAAGGCTACGACACGCTGGCGAATATCTACGAGCGAAAAATCTACCCGCGTGCCGACGGCGTGCGCAATGTCATCCGTCTGCTCGGCCAAACCAACGAAAAAATCCGCAAGCTCAAAGCGGAAGACTTGGTAGACGATCGGTTTGTAAAGAAATTAGAAAAAGAAGGAAAATTCTAGCGGCGGCAATAAAATTAAATCGGGCTATGAGATCGACGTTCGCCCAGTCTACGGCATCTCTTCCAGCAGCTTACCGAATCCCTTCACTGCCTGCCGGACGTGCAAGCGTTTTTGCACCGACCAGACCCGCGCCGGCACCGCATGAACCACCGGCACCTGCAAATCTTCTTCGAGCAAATGAATGATGTCGAGACAACGCCAGCCGGTGCCGAGCATATAGACGCCATCGGCGCCGGGATTTTTGAGGAAAGCTCTGCGCGTGTGCGCGTAGATTTCCGTCGACGCCAAGCGGCCGACGTCGGCAAACGCTACTTCCATCCCTTCCATGGCGAGAACGTCGAATCCCGCTTCCTGAAAATAGCGGGTGAACATGTCGTTGATACTGCCGGTGAAATAAGTGACGCCGACGAATCTTTTGACACCGAGCGCGCGCAGCGCTTCGACCTGGGTCTGCGCCGCCGTGACGATGGGGATTTTGAATTCCGCTTCCCACTCCTTGACAATTTTTTCTTCACCCTTGAAACCGTGCACCATGAACGGCGGCGCGCCTTCCGGGTGAATCAAATCGACGCCTTCCTTGGCGAGCTCGCCGACTTTTTCGTGCACCGCGTCGAGCGCGGCGCGAAATTCATCCTCGGTGCCGCGCTGGAAATTTAAATAAACCGGCACGACACCGATCCCTTCGGGTAATAGACGGATAAACTCTTCGAGCGATCCGGGCCGGTGCGTGGGTTTGACGACTCCGACCACGCCGCGCCAACTTGCAAAAACCATAATTGTTTTCCTCGCGGCCTACGATTGCGCTTTGAAAATTTGCGGAAACTTAGCTTTCAGCTTACCTCGCACATCTTCCGGGACTTCCACGACTTTGGGGAATTCTCCCTTTAGTTTTCGGTTGTACGGCTGGCACGCGTCGATCAAGATGCGATTATTGAAATTGCCCGGCAAAAACATCGGGTCGCGGCCCGAAGACCAGGCCTTCTGCACGATGTCGATGTCGGTGACCGGATCAAAGCGCGTGCCCATCGCCCACAGAACTTGATCCATGTCCGAGCAGTCCACGTCGTCGTCGACGACCACAGTCCACTTGCCATTGTAAGCGCCGGCCATGCAGTTGGAGGCAACGTGGAGCACGTTGCGGGCGTGGCCGGGGTAGCGCTGGCGGATCTGGATGGCGGTGAACCGGGTGGCTGGGGCGCCTTCGTGATTCCAGACCCCGAGAATGTCGGGTAAGCCGCAGGCTTCAAGCGCTTTCCAGACTTCGGCGGCACCGGCGATGCCTTTGAGCAGCCCGGTCTCGTCGACCGGTTTGTGCTGGGGGGCGCAGGTGAGAATAGGATCCTTTCGATACAGGACCGTCTTGACGTTTAAGTAGGGCCGGGGGACGACGTCGTCGGAGTAATACCCCATCCATTCGCCGAAGGGCCCTTCGGGCTGGGTCTGTCCGGGGACGGCTTCGCCTTCGATGACGATCTCGGCGTCGGCGGGGATGGGAAAGCCGGTGAACGGCCCTTTGACGACTTCGACCGGTTCGCCGCGGATGCCGCCGGCAAAGTCATACTCTGACACTCCGGATGGCAGCGGGCTGGCGGAGAGTAAATAGAGTAGCGGGTCTTGGCCGCAGACGATGGCGAATTTGCAGCTCTGCCCTCTTTCGAAATACTTATCCCGATGAATGCGGCCGTGCTTGCCTTCGGTGATCTGGCAGCCGATGGTTTTGCCGCCGTAGACTTCGCAGCGGTAGGCGCCGAAATTATACCAGTCGGCGTCGGGGTCTTTGGTGATGCACATGTCGGCGGTGCCGATATAGCGGTGGGTGTCCGCTTGGTGATGGATCGGTACAGGGACCTTGAGCACGTCGACTTGGTCGCCTTCGAGAACGTTATCGAAG
>JBEVIO010000228.1:0-3587 GCA_040510635.1 Binatia bacterium
TCGAAGACGGTATGGCGCATGCGCGACCCGGCTACACCTTGGAATATTGCGGTTTGACGGCAGTCGATTTGCATGGAGTCTGCTTGCAGGCGGCGTTTGATGCTGCCGGCAGGGAATGAGCGGAAACCAGCGCTGTGGCTAAAAACAACAAGCATCGCGCGCCGCGCAAAGTCATCGGCACGCCGACACCGCGCTTGGAAGGTCCCGACAAGGTTTCCGGACGGGCGATTTACGCCACGGACGTGGTCTTGCCGGATATGCTTTGGTGCAAGGCCCTGCGCAGTCCGATATCTTACGGGCGGATTAAGAGAATCGACACTAGCCGTGCCTTGGAGTTGCCCGGCGTGAAAGCCGTCGTCACCGGCGCGGATGTTCATGGGCTTTTGATCGGCCGAAAAATTTACGACATGCCGATCCTCGCCGACGGCGTCGTGCGCTTTATCGGCGAGAAAGTAGCAGCGGTGGCGGCGGAGAGCGAAACGATCGCCGAAGAGGCGTTGGAACTGATCGAGGTCGAATTTGAGGAACTCGAACCGCTGCTCGACCCGCTCGCGGCAATCGAACCGGCGGCAACGCTACTTCATCCGAACGTGCCAAGCTATCGCGGCCTGCTGCATCCGATCGAGCAGCCGAGCAATGTCTTCGTCAACATGAACTGGAAAAAGGGCGATGTTGAGGCCGGGTTTCGCGAAGCGGATATCGTCATCGAGAATATCTTTACGACCAAACCGGTACACCAGGCCTACATCGAGCCGCATGCCTGCGTCGTTCAAGCGCAAGGGGTTGGCGGCGCGGATATTTGGGCGTGCTCCAAGGTTCCCTTCGCGCTGCGCGAACAAGTCGCAACGGTTTTCGGCAAAGGATTGGAAACTTTTGTCGTTCATCCTTGCTATATCGGCGGCTGCTTCGGCGGCAAGGGCGATTTCATGGACGTGCCGGTTTGCTATTTGTTGTCGTTAAAAAGCGGCCATCCGGTGAAAATGGTGATGGATTACGCGGAAGAGTTTCTCGCCGGAAATCCGCGCCACGCCGCGATCGTTCGGGTGAAATCCGCTGTCATGAAGGACGGCCGGCTGGTCGCGCATGAAATGAAATACGTTTTCGATAGCGGCGCCTACGGCGCATTCAAACCCCAAGGTTATTTAGTCGGTCCCAAGGAAGCCGCAGGACCCTATAATATTCCCAACGTCTTTATCGAAGAAAAAATCGTCTACACCAACAAAATTCCCTGCGGCCACATGCGCGCGCCGGGCGATCCGCAGGGATTCTTTGCTAATGAATCGCAAATGGATCTCATCGCCCGCCGGTTGAAAATGGATCCGGTGGCCTTCAGAAAAATTAACTTGATGCGCGACGGCGATATCTCGCCCATCGGTCACGCCGTGCCGCACATCAAGAGCGATGAGATCGTCGATGAGGCGGTGCGCGCTTCCGGTTATCGAAGCACTCAACGGAAACATTCCGGCCGCGGCGTGGGCATCGCGCAATGGTTGCCGTTGGGCGGTGAATGCCACGCGCTGGTTGCTGTCGATGCGCAAGGCGACGTCACGGTTTCCACAGCGATGCTCGACCAGGGCGCCGGCACGCACACGGCGATGCGCTTGGTGGCAGCCGAAGAATTACAAGTGCCGCTCGCGAAAGTGCGCGTCGCCACGCTGGACACCAGCGAAGTCGGTCCCGACACCGGCATCGGCGCGAGCCGCGGCACGCGTATTTTCGGCAATGCGACCTGCTTGGCGGCGGCGCACGCCAAAGACCAATTGATCGATGCCGCGAGCAAGGAATTGGGCGTCGCGAGGGATGCGCTGCGATTGAGCGGCGACGGCGCCGTATGCGCCGCGTCGGGCGCGCGCGTGAGCTACGGTGACATCGCGCGCATGGCGGAAGCGCCGATCCAAGGTCATGGCTTTTACAAGAATTTTGAATCCGGCCCCGAAGCCGCGCTGTGCGTTCAGGTTGCCGAGGTCGAGGTCGATCCGGAAACCGGTCGGGTCGAGCTTAAACAATTCACCACCGCGCACAGCACCGGCACGGTTCTTAACCCGCTGATGCATCAAGCCCAGATCGATGGCGGTGTGGTGATGGGCATGGGCTACGCGCTCATGGAAGAAGTGATGATCGACGGCGGCAAAGTCGTTACCAGCAATTTCGGCGACGGCAAGATTCCCTCGATTTGCGATATTCCAAAGTTGAAAACTGTCATCCAGGAATTTCCCGTCGGCAACGGTCCCTACGGTGGCATGAGCATCGGCGAGCCGCCGGTGGTTCCCACGGCGGCGGCGATCGCCAATGCTGTGCACGATGCGGTCGGCGTGCGGATTTATGATTTGCCGATTACGGCGGAGAAGGTGCTGCGGGCGTTGCGCGCGGGACCGCAGTAAGGGAGTCTTGGAGCGATGGAGTAATGAACGAAGACTCACTCCGTTTCCCTGACATCCCGTTGCCAGTATTCGGTTTACCTGCTAATTCACTCTACCATCGATGAAAGAAGAGCTGGCAAATAGGTTGGTTCAGGGTCTGAAGAAGGCAGGGATCAACTTCGTCACCTATTTGCCCGAGACTCGGTTGAGTCAGATCGTGCCGTTGATTCGTGACGATCCGGGAATGGAATTAGTCGCGGTGTCGAGCGAACAGGAAGCGGTGACGATTGCCGTCGGCGCCACCCTCGGCGGCAAGCAGGCCGCCGTGTACATGGAAAATACCGGCATCTACGTGTCCAGTTACAGCTTGCTCGTGACCGGCAAGCAGCTTGGCGTGCCGGTTCTTCTCGTTGTAGGTTTCCTGGGCGGTGTGCCCGATCAGCGCAACAGCTTTCTCTATGCGACCATCGGCAATCACACGATTCCCGTGCTCCAAGGATTGGGCATCGAGCATCAAGTCCTCGAGGACGGTGAAAAGCTCGAGATAAAAATTAGTGACGCAGTGCGGGCAGCGAATGCCCTGCGCGCGCCTTATGCGCTGCTTTTTGCCGGGGAGTTTTCCGAATGATCCGTCACGAATGTCTCGAATCGCTCGCCGCCAAGATGAGCGATCAACTGGTGGTGACTTCACAAAGCGGCCAGCGTATCGAGTGGTCGCACTTGTCGAAGCATGAAGGCAATTTGCTGGTCGGTATGATGGGCTGCGCTATCGGCGTGGCGACCGGTTTGGCGTTGGCGTTGCCGCACCGCAAAGTGATTGCGCTCGACTCCGACGGCAGCGTGCTGCTGTCGCTCTTCAACCTCGCGACTCTGGGAAATCTTCGGCCTAAGAATTTGGTCATCTACGTGTTCGACAACGGCGTGTACAGCGGCAGCCGGATCAGCTATGCGACGGCGACATCGGGCAATACGGATTTGACCGCAATGGCGCGCGGCGCGGGCATCGCCAATGCGCACACGATTCGCGACATCGAAGAATTTAACAAGCAGGGGATCGGTGCGCTGACCCGAAATGAGCTGGCATTTTTCGTCTGCAAAGTCGAAGAGAGTTTGCTGCACCGGGAAATTCCGAGGCCCAACACCGATCTCGCCGAGAACAAATATACTTTCGTGCGCTTTTTGGAGCGGACCGAAGAAAAAACTAGTCCGTTTGTCGGTCGCGGTTGA
>JBEVIO010000229.1:0-3593 GCA_040510635.1 Binatia bacterium
GAAGCGGCGCTCCTGGCGGCGCGCAACAACAAAGAAAAAGTCGATATGCGCGACTTTGAGCTTGCCAAAGATAAAGTCATGATGGGCGCTGAGCGGCGTAGCATGATCATCAGCGACGAAGAGAAGCGCAACACGGCCTATCACGAAGCGGGACACGCGCTGGTGGCGAAGCTCTTACCGGGGGCTGATCCGATCCACAAAGTGACGATTATTCCGCGCGGCATGGCTCTCGGTTTGACCCAGCAGCTGCCGATGGATGAAAAACACACTTATCCGCGCGAGTATTTGCTCAATAACCTAGTGATTCTCTTCGGCGGCCGAGTCGCGGAAGAGCTCGTGCTCAATCATATGACGACCGGCGCCGGCAACGACATTGAAAAGGCGACGGACCTGGCGCACCGCATGGTATGCGAGTGGGGCATGAGTGAAAAACTCGGTCCGATGACATTCGGGAAAAAAGAGGAAGAGATCTTTTTAGGGAGAGATTTTACCCAGAAAGTGGATTACTCCGAGAGCACCGCGATCGAGATCGATGCCGAGGTCAGACGGATCATTCAAGATAGCTATCATAAAGCCAAGGACCTGTTGAAAACCAATCTACGGCTCCTCCATAAAGTTGCTGAATCGCTGCTTGAGAAGGAAGTTTTGGACGGATCCGAGATCGACGCGATCGTCAAAGAGTTTGGCGGGAACGGTGGAGACCCGCTTGCTTCGTCGGCCGCAGCGGCTATCGCCTAGGCGCTTTCCTTGCCGGAGCCATCGGCTCCGAAACTCCACGTTCCAAATCTCCGATCCTATTCGCCCGAAAGCCGATCTCGTCGGATGCGGGAGTGAGTGCCTCGCAAAGTCTCGGCGACTCGATTCGAGTCGCTTTTGTGATTTTGGGAACGGAATATCGATGACGCCTGAAAAACCGGATTTGCCCGGAGCCCTGAATCAGTTGACTGCGGTGTCAGCGCCGATGGCAGCTGAGCGCGGCTTCTTGCCGACTCGCCACGGCCAGCTCGATTTCACGCGCCGCACTTTGATTATGGGAATCATCAATGTGACGCCAGACTCGTTTTTCGATGGCGGGCGGCGTTTCGATCCCGAGAAGGCGATCGCCGATGGCGTGGTGATGGCCGCGAGCGGCGCAGATATTCTCGACGTCGGCGGTGAGTCGACCCGACCGGGGGCTTCATCGATATCCGAGGAACAAGAGCTGGCGCGCGTGCTGCCTGTGGTGCGCGGCTTGCGCCGGGCGGTCGGCACGCCGATTTCGATCGACACGTACAAGTCGACGGTCGCGCGTGTGGCCCTGGATGCGGGCGCCGATATCGTCAACGACGTGAGCGCGCTGCGCTTCGATGCGGCGATGGCGTCGATGCTCGCCGGGGAGAAGGTACCGGTGATTCTGATGCACATGCAGGGTACGCCACAAACCATGCAACTAGATCCGCATTACACCGACGTCGTGCGCGAAGTGCGGGACTTTCTTGCGGCGCAGATGTTCGAAGCGATGGACGCGGGCATTGCCCAGGATCACATCGTGCTCGATCCAGGCATCGGCTTTGGCAAAAACCTCGAGCACAATTTGCTATTGTTGCGCGGCCTCCCGGCGCTCGCCGCCTTGGGCCAGCCTCTGCTCGTCGGCGTGTCGCGCAAAGGATTTATCGGCAAGATCTTGGATCTAGACCCTCCGGGCCGTTTAGAAGGCAGCCTCGCCGCGGCGGTCGCAGCGATTTTGGCGGGCGCCAACATCGTCCGCGTCCATGACGTGAGCGAAACCTGCCGCGCCGCGCGCATCGCCGACGCGATCCGCTTCGGCCCCAGCGAGCCGCAGGCATAGGCCGATGTTCGATCTCATCCGCCAGTTTCGTTGGCAGGACCTGGTCGATATCGGGATCATCACTTTTCTCATCTACCGTTCTTTGCAGATCGTGCGCGGCAGCCGCGCCATGCAAATGATCATGGGCTTAGCCGTCATTCTCGTCGCCTATGTCTCATCGCGCGCTCTTGGGCTGTTTACGCTCAACTGGATTCTCGATAACTTTCTCGGCTCGATCATTCTGGTCATCATCGTCATTTTTCAAAGCGATATTCGCCGTGCGCTGACGCAGGTGGGTAGCGCGCCTCTGTTCGGCTCCGCCGATCGCATGATTCAGCGGCACGAGGACATCGTCGAGGAGATTTCCCAGGCGGCGCTAGCGCTCGCCGCCAAACACGTCGGCGCTCTGATTGTGTTGCAGCGCGAAGTGGGATTGAACGAATACATGGAAATCGGCACGCGGCTCGACGCCCGAGTGAGCCGGGAGCTGGTCGAAAGCGTCTTTCTGCCCCATTCACCGATCCATGATGGCGCGCTGGTTATTCAAAAGGGGCGAGTGACCGCGGTGCGCTGCCTGTTGCCGCTTAGCACGAATCCCAACTTGCGCAAGAGCTGGGGCACGCGCCATCGGGCCGCACTCGGGGTGACGGAAGAGACCGATGCGGTTGCCGTGGTTATCTCCGAACAGGAGAGCACGGTGGCGCTAGTCGTCGGCGGCAATGTGACCGAGAATGTCGATGGCGCGCGGCTGCGATCGGCGTTGCAAGACTTGGTCAAATCATGAAACATCTATGGGAAAAAATCGTCTCCTGGGGGGGCAGCAATTTCGGTCTCAAGGCGCTCGCTTTGATTATCGCCGTGGGACTCTGGTTGGCCGGCCATCGTGATACGGAAAGGGCGATCGAGGTCGCCGTGGAGTTTCGCAATCTGCCGTCGGATTTGATGGTGATGGACAATCGGATTGACTACGTAGTGTTACGATTGATGGGGCCGCGCACGCTGGTTTCGACCCTTGACGCCGACAATTTGAAGCTCTCGTTGGATCTGAATGGCGCCAAATCCGGCGCCTCGAGTTACACACTGGCGGGAGAAGATTTCAATGTTCCGCGCGGCGTCACCGTCGCCAGAATCACGCCGCCGGTGATTCATCTACGACTGGAGCCGGTGATCAAACGCACCTTGCCGGTGACGGTCCGACTCTCCGGCAAACCGGCCGAAGGCTACCGAATCACGCAAACGGCGGCGCGGCCGGAAAATGTTTCGGTGCAAGGACCGGCGGAAGATGTACGGCGTCTCACGGCAGTCGAGACATTGCCCCTCGACGTCGAAGAAAGTCGGAGCGCAATCAAGCGCCGAGTTCGGTTGTCGAACGACAATAAACCATTGACCATTACACCGGACCAGGTGGAAGTCGACGTCGTGCTGGAGGAAGAGCGGGTCAGCCGGGAATTCGACAAGGTCGAAGTCCAAGCCAAAGACTTCAAAGGCGCTTACACGGTCACACCCCAGTGGGCGCATTTTCAGCTTTCCGGGCCTAAGAGCACGATGGCAAAACTGAAATTGACCGCAGAAAATGTTTACTTGAATTTGCACGGCATGTCGGCCGGGGAGCACAGCGTGGCATTGTCGTTTAACCTGCCGCCCGAGGTGAGTGTTGTCGAACAAAAACCCCAGCGCTTTCGCGTTCGCATCCTCAAGCCGACCGAGTAATTGGAATGCAAAGGAGTTCAATAAGATGAGTCAGCCGCGATCAAACAAACCCATGCGCCACCTCTTCGGCACCGAC
>JBEVIO010000230.1:0-3588 GCA_040510635.1 Binatia bacterium
TGAAAATAATCTGCGCCGCCGCGGTCGTGCGGATGCCGCTCACCCGGTTGCGCGTCGTTTGCGGCTTGGGTGATACGATCGCAACCTTTTCACCGAGAATCTGATTCAGCAAGGTCGACTTGCCGACGTTAGGCCGGCCGATAATCGCAATATAACCGGAGCGAAACGACGGCTCTGTTTTTTCCTTGTTCTTGTTTTTCACGTCTGCCATAAACTTAAGATCGTGGGGAGCTGTATTATGACACCGTGGTTCCGCGGTTCAAGGTCGCCTCTAACACGCATATTTTCATCATGACGACGATCCGACTCACGCCGCTGATGAACCTGCGGCTCACCCGGCGCGCTTATGAAATGGTCGTGCGCTCACTAATTTGCTTTCCGGAATTGAAAGAAACGACGATCACCATCGGCTACACGCGCAAGCACCTGGGGAGCGCGACCGTGGTTTACCGCAAGGGAGTCATTTCACGATTGATCATTCGGCTCAAGGTACGGAAGGTAACTTATCAAACCATCGGGCACGAGTTGACGCACTTGATCCAAGGCTTGGACCGCGGCAATCTTACAGCGCCGCGCGCGACTGATTACGACCGAATTCCCTCCGGCGAAACTCAATGCGATATCTGGACGCTAGCCCGCGATCCACTCTTTTGCGACGACCCGCCGACCTATATCAAGATGCCGCGCACCATGCGCGAACGATGGGCAGAATATTCCGAATCTGTGCGTGAATTGTGCATCGCCGCGATCGAAAAACGCCGCACCCAGCGGCACTATATTCGCTGGCTGGAAGATGAGATTCGCAAACTGGCGAAAGCGCCAGTCGATAAAAAAATCGCGCCGGCGCAACTTGCTTTGCCGTTCATAATTTGATCAGAGTTCGCCGCTAAAGATTTACGGATTCTTGGTCCGCGAATGCCAGATCGGTGCAATCGGATTGTTATCCCTTGAGAATCGCTTCGATCTCTTTGAGATCATTGGCGCTCAAGGTCCAATCAGCCGCTTTCACATTGCTGGTTAAATGTTCCAGCTTCTTTGCGCCGGTGATCACCGAACACACCGACGGCTGCGCCAGCAACCAAGCTTGCGCCAGCTCATTGACGCCGCGACCATGATCTTTCGCCCAAGCCGTCAACTTGCAGACCAGGTGATAATGTGTTTCCGTCATCAACTCTTGAACATTTCTCACGGACTCGCCGCGCGAGCCCGTGGGCGGAGGTTTGCCCATTTCGTACTTGCCGGTGAGAAATCCCCCGGCCAGCGGATAATAGGGAACGAAGCCGACATTATGGGTGTGGCAGTACGGTAAGACTTCGCGCTCGACGCCGCGCTTGAACATGTTGTACTCCGACTGCAGCACGGCAAAGCGCGTCCAGCCTTTGAGCTCCGCCAACACATTGGCGTGGGCCAGTTGCCATGACGCATAGAGCGACGCGCCGATGTAGCAAACTTTGCCCATGCGAATCAAGTCATCCAGGCCGCGCAGGGTTTCTTCGATCGGCGTCGTGTCGTCCCAGCGGTGGCAGTAATAGAGATCGATATGATCGGTCTGCAGCCGACGCAAGCTCTGCTCCACCGCCTGCATCATCTGATAACGCGACGCGCCCCAGCCATTGGCGCTGGTTTTTCGCGGAAAATTAAATTTGGTCGCGATGACGACCTTGTCGAGACGCCCTTTGAGCGCATGGCCCAAGGTTTCTTCCGATCGGCCTTCGTTATAAACGTTGGCGGTGTCGATAAAATTGACACCGCTGTCGAGCGCAGCCCCGATGATCCTGTCGACCTCAGTCTGCGGCACGTCCGGCGAACCGAAGCGATTGGCGCCCAATCCCACCACCGACACGCGCGCCCCGGCATTACCCAGTTGTCGATATTCCATGAAACCCTCGTGGAGCAGTAAATTTTTTCTCGGCTTGCGTTTCGAATTCGATGACGAAGGAAAAGCCACGCAAGGCGCAGCCGCCGAATAGCGAATGATTATCTTTTATTGGCTGAAGTCGAAACCAAGCGAAGCCAGCGCTGCGGCTTTTTACCGGAGCGATCGCGCCCGCACTTCCAGCACTCGGAAAATTGCCCCTCGATCGTCTCGTCGCAGCCAGCACAACGCCACGGCTTCTTTACCGAGCCCAAGGGCGCCAGGGTTTTCTTGAGAATCGATTTGGCTCTGGCAACTTTTTCGTCGTCGACGACCCAGAGCTCGGGCCAACATTCGATCGGCGGCAATTCCCCCGCCGCAATGTTGAGATCGAGATTGCGGGTGACGCACCGAATGCCGAATGTCGCCAACACATTCTTCAGGTGGCCGATCATCAAAGGATCTTTTGCGCTATGGATCCGTTTCATGCGTCTTTGATGGCGCGCTCCTGACTACGCCGCAGCGTTCCTTCGTTCAACTTTAACTTCTCGCCGAGCCACAGAGAACGTTCCAGATGATCGCCGTAACCGTCGCCGGTCGATGGGTGCACGAGCACCGATAAGCCTTCGCGATGAAGCATCAGCCAAGGAACGACTCTGGCGAATTCCTCGGGAGCAAAAACCGCCTGATACATCGCGTCTAAGTGCGGCCCGACCGGCTCATCATGCCAACGGCCAAGCTGGACGTTGAAACCCGTCAGTCCAGCGCGCACTCGGGCCGCGGCATCTCTCGTCTTCGCCGGATCATAATAAATATGGGCGTGGTAGCCCTTGATCACGCGCTCACTCATAAAAACACCTCTCTCAATAGAGATGATGTTATTTATTATCAAATCTGGCTTGCCGAAGCCAAATCAAACGGAGATTAATTGGAAAGATAGGTCGCGAGTACGCACGTGATTCAAAGCTTGACGCGAGGAACACCGGCGTAAGGAAGCTTCAGGGGAAAGAACGAATGAGTTAGGAATTGGCAGCTTCTGGCAAGATTTCCTCGGGAAAGAGATATTCATAACCGGCCTGGCCGAAATTGACCAAGATTAACTGGCGTCCCATATTTTCCACGATCCGAACGAAAGTGCCTTCGCGCGGCAGCACGACTCCCGTCTTCTGCGATCTGATGGGTTTACTGGTTTTCAATAGGTCTCCAGGACTCATTATATCTCCTCCCAGTGTGTAACGCGTTGCTTTGCTAGAATTTCATTTGTCGAATGTCGTCTCCTGTTCCAACAACCTCGTTGCTTCACTTCTTATTAGACGCTCGCCATTAGGAAACTAATGCAAGCGAAAGACCAACTTGATCGTATTCCGCCAATGGCTATTTCAGGACAACCCGGCGCTGCCGCGCCGAATCCTCCCGAGAACGAAAACATTTTGAAAACAAAGGTGTTTTTAACTTTTTCTCGATTCTAAAATCGGTTTGGCTGCGTGCCGGGCCAGCGCCGGCAAAGTTGGCAATTTGTCCGATGTTGCCAAAAAAGCAGGCATTACGAACAAAACTGGTATTTCATTCTGCCCGAAAATTGTCGACCTTTCCCTCAAAAATTGAACGGTGAATTCCTCCATGATGTCGGCGGATGGCTGGATGGGGCGGCACAAATGTACCTATTCTCCAATCCCTCCCGCTTGTAGGATGCGAATAGATAAAAATCGAAAATGGAAACAGGTCGGCGCGGG
>JBEVIO010000231.1:0-4298 GCA_040510635.1 Binatia bacterium
AGCTTTGCCAACGAAAGCGAAAGGCAGCATCGACAGAACGATGAATGGGCTATTGATTCGGCAGATCGCCGCAACGTCGAAACGGAGTCCGACGCCGAACGAGAGCAAAATCTCGCGCAGCGATATTTGTTCGTAGGTTTGGTAATTAAACGCAAGAAACAGCGCCCGTGAAAAACTGTAAGTGAGACACAGCAGACCGAGCCGCGACAGCAGGAGTTTTAATTTAGCGCTTGGCAATTTCCGTTCGTTCACTTGTGTAGTGAGTCTCACGATCGCACTTAGAAATCGCGAAGTCAAAGGCACTTGTCCGTACTTGCGGTGAGATGGTTTCCCTTTGTTGGAGACCGTGTCGCAATGTCATCCTGATGAGACCATAGTCGAGGGATCTCGTCTTCGTCAGGACTGAAAATGCGGGATGCTTCGCTGCGCGCAGTCTGGCATCCATGGGATTGTTTCTCATTCCGACACAGTCTCCATTGGGCAGAAAGATCGAGGCGGACAGGGCCGCTAAAATATTCTGACTGAATCACTAGCGGTACATTCCCAACTTCTGCACGGCGGATTGTAAGAATCTTAGATCCACCATCCTGTTCACGTCGGCTTTGGTTTTGATCAGTCCCTTTTGAAAATACCAGTCTTGGTCGTCCTGAATTTCTTTGAGATCCATCTCGCCGTTGGGTGTGAGCTCGGTCCCATTCAGAGCGAGACGGAGTAACTTTCGATCTGCCGTACGGGAAAATTTGGCGACGATCTCGACGATTTCGTCGATGGATCCCTTCTTTTTGACGATAGCGTCGTAGAAGTAGCGTTGTCCCTTAAGAAAGCCGACCGTGAATTTATCCGCCACGGCTGAACGGTTGCTGATAAACGAATCCGAGTAAAATAGGTTGTTGGTCATGTGACCGGGAAAGAGATCCCACAGATCGGCGATGCCGGCGCCGATCCCTTTCTCTTCGGCAATCGAAATGGAGGGTTGTACTAGAAAGGCCACATCGACGGCGCCCTGGGCCAGCGCTCCGACCATGTCGTTGAACGGCATCACGCGAACCACGACGTCGGTCTCTTTGAGCCCGCCTTTTTTTAGCAGGCCGTCCATGTAAAGCCGCGACGATCCACCGACGCTGTTCAGGGCGATCACTTTGCCTTTGATGTCTTTGATCGAGAACGGCTTCCCGGGTTCGAGCAAGCCGCGCCGCACCATGTACCGACCGCTACCGCGCGGTCCGCCGCGCGATTTGCTGGCGACCACTCTCATGCGAACGCCGCCAGCGACAGAGTTATAAATTCCCGGGCTGACACTACCGCTGCCCGCGTCCAACTCGCCGGTGGTCAACGCTGCCATCTGCGGTCCGCCGGACGAGCTGAAATAGGTCACTTCGACGTTCAGCCCTTGGTCACGAAAAAAACCCTTCTCCAACGCTACGAATACGCCAGCGTCGGCGTTGATCATCAGAAGTCCGACTTTTACTTTCTCTTGCGCCTGTGCGACCGACGAAGGGAGCAGACCAAGGCCGAGCCAGGCGAGGATAAGCAACGGCAGAATAGATTCTTGTCTCACGCAGCGACCTATAATATGGGTTGACTTGTTGTTGCGTTCATAACGCCTGCAGGTTCTTGGCGCAAGGTGAGGTGCCAATTCGCTCGACCAATCCAGTTAACGGATTAAAGAAAGGAGTACCCATGCTCCATAGTACAGATCGAATACTCTACGTCGGCACTGAAGATGGTCTTTATCTGGCTGAGCCGGATGGAAAGGAGTACAAGTCCCGTCCGCTCGCGCTCCAGGGCAAAGGGGTATTGAGATCACCGGTGCAAATTGACCGAGATAACCCGCGCCGCATCTACGCAGCCACGAGTCGCTGTGGCATGCAGCGCAGCGAAGACGGTGGTCAGAGCTGGCGCGAGATCAACAACGGTATCCTTTATAAAGAAGCTTGGTGTGTGGTTCAGCATCCGCAAAGCGCCGAGCTGTTTGTCGGCACCGGTCCGTCCTCCGTTTTCAAGAGCGAAGACGGCGGCGAGAGTTGGGTCGACTGCGAACGGCTCAGAGACTTGCCGGAAACCATCGACTGGACCTTCCCGCGTCCGCCCCACGTGAGCCACGTCAAAGGTTTGGCCCTTTGTCCGGACGATCCATCGGTCATCCTCGGCGCCATCGAAGAAGGCTGGATCGTTCGCAGTCAGGACGGCGGCAAGAGCTGGCAAAATATCAAAGAAGGTGTCGAGTTCGACGCTCACTCCGTCGCGGTGATGCCGGACAATCCAGCCGTGGTGATCGCGACTTCCGGCCAAGGCGTATACAAGAGCACCAACGGCGGCGACAGTTTCGTCGAGTCCAGCAACGGACTCGATCGTCGTTACATGGCGCAACTGGTCTGCCATCCGGCGCGACCCAAGGTGCTTTTTTCCGCCGCCGCCGCGGTGCCCCCGCCATTCTGGCGCCGGCCGGAAGGCGCGGCCGCCGCTTTTTTTCGCAGCGACGACCAGGGAGAGTCCTGGCGACGACTTTCCGGCGGATTGCCGGAACATTTCAAAGCAGCGCCGCGCGCGACGGCGGGCGATCCGGAGGAGGCCGACGCATTTTTCGTCGGTATGACCGACGGCACGATCTGGCTGAGTGAAAACGGCGGCGAATCGTTTCGCCAAATTGTTGGGGGTTTGCCTTCTGTGTTCAGTATTCGCGTCGCTTACCATTGAGCGCGCGAATCATTCATGAAAGCCAGTAAAGACTTCGACATAGCGTAAGGCGATGCGGAAGTCTGGAATCAAACGAGAGGTCCTGCCATCCCAAATGGCAAATCGTAAGCTTTGCAGCGCAAGTCATCGCCATTGTCGTTATGCCACCTTCTCAAATTGAGATCGGCCTCTTGTTGCATACGCGCCATCTGATCCGTGACGGCGACAGCGGCTCCCACGTGAGCGAACTGTGGAAAACCGCAGAGCGCGCCGATGAAATGGGCTTCGATCATCTGTGGGTCGGCGACAGTCCGAGGTTGTCACTGCAAGACCGAGCCCACGCCGACTGCCTCACGATCCCTGCAACTTTGGCTGCGCGAACGAACAAAACAAGGATCGGCACGGTGCCGCTGATCTTGGCGATGCGCAATCCGGTGTTGACGGCGCACAGCTTGGCAACCTTGGATGTGATCTCCGGCGGGCGCAGCATGATCGGAGTGAGCGCGGCGCATCAATATCCATTTGCCCAACGCGAGTTCAAAGCGTGCGGCGTGCCCTTTCACCAGAGGGCAGGCCGGTTGAATGAATCGATTCAACTGCTGCGGCGGTTGTGGACCGAGCCCTCGTTTGCCTTCGAGGGAAAATATTATCGCTTCGAAGAGCTGGGCATCGAGCCCAAGCCGATACAGCGGCCGATTCCGATCTGGATCACGGCTTCGGACAACGATAACGCTCTGCGCCGCGTCGCGCGTTTGGCCGACGGCTGGTTCACCGTAGCGCATACGCCCGCCCAATTCGCTGCGCGGCGCCGCAAGATAGATCAGTATCTCAAAGAACAGGGTCAAGCTGATAAGATTATTCCTTCGATGCTCTTCGCCACCTTTCATTTGAGTTATGACACCGGGGCGGAGGAGGAGGGATGGAATCTTGCAGAGAAATATTTTCATCAGCCGCGCGCAAGGCTCGGCCATCTCAGCGCTTTCTTCGGCACGCCGCAACAATGCGCGGAGCAACTGCGCGCCTATATCGATCGCGGTCTAACAGGCATCGTCGCTCGGTTCGTCGCCGACGACGCCCCCGCGCAAAAGCGTTTGATTCTCGAAGAGCTGCGACCCAGATTGTCGCTGTGATCGTGTGATGAATGAATCAAGTCTGCAAAGAAGGTCGGGCGATTTTGTGATCGAGATTGTTTTCTTCGTCTGGCAGCGAGGAAATGAGTTTTAGGAGGTAATATGGCGCGCTCGAGTAAGCTTTTAGTGGCGATGCAAGGCAAGGGAGTCTTTGTCATCGATCTCGCGGAGCGGAGCGTTGTCTCCGGTCTCCGTGATTGTATTGTTGTGGCGCCGAGTCCCGACAATGGCGAGACTTTTTTCGCAGGAACCGACAAGGGCCAGTACAAGAGCACCGATGGCGGTAGAAGTTGGCAGCTCAAAGGATTGGAGCAATACAAGATCTTTTCCCTGGCGTTTCATCCGTCCGATCCGAAGACAATCTATGCCGGCACGGAGCCGGCGTTGCTCTTTCGCAGCAGCGACGGCGGCGAAACCTGGACGGAACTTGATGGTGTGAGAAAGCTGCCGGGACGCAGTAAATGGTGCTACCCCGCGCCGCCGTACATCGCG
>JBEVIO010000232.1:0-5573 GCA_040510635.1 Binatia bacterium
CGATGCTGGACTGGGTGAAGAGGTTGAAAGCATTACAGCGGCGTTCGCGTACGGCAAAAGCTTGGACCGGCACGGCGTCGGCGAAATTCATCATCTGCGCATGCGCATGGAGCAAGAGCTGGCCGGCGAAGACACGACCCGTTTCAATCTAAAAAAAGGCCGCGGCGGTTTGGTGGACATCGAATTTCTCACCCAGATGTTGCAGCTCACGCACGGCCATCGTATTCCCAACTTGCGCCGGCGCGGCACTCTTGAAGCGCTGCAGGCGCTCTACCGGGGGAAAATTTTAAAGCGGGCCGACTATCGGTTGCTGTCCGGCGGCTATTTGTTCTTGCGCCGCCTCGACCACCGCTTGCGTTTGGAGCGAGACCAATCCATCGATGCCTTTGAGGCCGAACCCGGCCGGCTTGATGGCATTGCCAGAGCGCTCGGTTATAGCGCTCGCCGCACTCGGGGAAAAAGAGCCAAGAGTGAATCTGGAGAAAAGCTGCTGAACGATTATCGCGTCAGAAGGGAGGAGATCCGCGCCTGTTATGAGCGCTATTTCCTCTCTCCTGAGGAACCAACGAGCGATTAAATCGTCCGGACTAGTTAAACCACGATGGGAAATTGAAAATATTGTGTACTTTTTAAAATAGAATTATTGACAGTAGCACACTCCTGCGCTATGTTCGGCTCATGAAAACACAATTGCTGAAGGGCATTGCCCTGGCATCGTTGGTCACCGTAATGTCGAGTCCTCTTTACGCACAATCGGCAGCGCCGAGCACTAATGCTGCCGAGGAAGGCGTCGGAGAGACAGCGGGTTACGGCGTCGGCGCGGCGGTCGCGAGCATTTTCTATATCCCGGCGAAGGTCACCTATGCGGGCTTGGGGTTGCTGACGGGCGGCCTCGGGTACCTATTGACCGGTGGGAGAGCGGACGTCGCGAACAACATTATTTACCCCGCAGTGCGCGGTGATTATGTCGTGACGCCGAGCAATCTAAAGGGTACCGAGCCGATCTATTTCGTCGGCGCGCCACCGCCCGAGATGAGCCCGCGGGCCGACGCTGCGGTTACAAACCCGACCCCCTAGCGCCAAAGCAAACACCGCGTTTCGACGTTTTAATAAAGTCCAACAAGGCCACGACATCCTGACTGGCCTTGTTGGATTCCTCTACTTCTTTGACCGCCAGCGCAAGATTGCGTTCTTTTCGAAATAGGATGCGGAAAGCTTCGCGGATCTGACGGATTCTTGGTTCATCGAATCCAGCTCTCTTCAATCCGACAACATTGACACCCCGTACCGTGTGCTGCCAGTCGATGATCGCGAAAGGCGGTACATCCCGGCTCGTGCCGCTGAGCCCGCGCATCAGCGCATAGGCGCCGATGCGTACAAACTGGTGCACCACGCAATTGCCGGAGATAAAAACATTGTCGCCGACCTCGACATAGCCGCCGAGCAACGCGCCATTGGCCAGAATGACGTTGCTGCCCAACCGGCAATTGTGGCCCACGTGGGCGGTGGCCATAAGGAAATTGTTGTCGCCGATCAAGGTCGAAGAACCCGCCGCGGTGCCCCGATGGATTTGCACATGCTCGCGAATAATATTGTTGTTGCCGATGCGCAGGTAGGTCTCTTGGCCTTTGTAAGCCACGTCCTGAGGTGCGCCGCCGAGCACTGCGCCCGGATGAATTTCATTGTCTTCGCCGATCTCGGTGCAACCGGTGAGATAGGCATGCGCCATCACGCGCGTGCCGCGCTTGATCTTGACCTGTCCCTCGATAACGACGTAGGGACCAATCTCCGCACCGGAGTCGATCTCGGACTTGGGGTCTACGATGGCCGCGGGATGAATCGACATTAAAAAGATCGGCCTAGCTAATTGACTTGCTTTTTTTCGTCGTCATCGTCGGCGCGGTTGTAATCGACTTCTTCACCGGCGATTCGATAACGCTCTTGGGTCCAAGCGCCGAGATCGATAAGCCGGCAGCGTTCGCAACAGAAAGGCCGGTGTGGATTGTTTTCCCACCCGACTTCCTTGCGGCAAGTCGGGCACTTTACCTTGAGAGACACAACGCCCTCCCTAAGTGTCCAATGTGCTTCGAGCAAAAAGTTCTTCGACTTCGAGCTTTCTTGCCAACAGCCCCTGATCGAGTGAATAGCCGATGAAGCGCTCGAGGTTGACACGATTTTTTTCAACTCCGTGCGGCCAAGGATCCGCGCCGAAGGTGTCTCTCTCCTCCTCAAACAAATGCCGCCCCCAAACGAAACGCGACCAGTTCGGGTCGTCGTAGTATTCCATGCAAGCCGCTTTGGCTTTGTCGAAAGCGGCAGTGACGTTCGCTGCGAGCCATGGATTTTGCTTGAGCACCTCGTCCTTGAAAGCGATCAGGTGCATGATGGGATAGTAACCGTTCTTGCGGAAATATTTCGCCTCTTCGCCTTTCGGATCGGCGAATAACCGGCGAATCTTAGCGCCGCCACGCAGCGCTTCTTTGGGCGGATGCGGCATCATGAGCGCATCGAGCTCGCCTTTTTCGAGCATCGCGCCCATCTTCTGCCCGGGCTGGAGAAGTTGCATTCTGACGCCTTCCAGCGGTCCCAACGGCACGGCTTCGTCTTTAGAAATGTACCAATCGATCTTGCGCCAGGGAACGCCATACTCGGCTTGCAAATCGCCCCGCGCCAGCACCGACAAAGTTGTTTGAAACGTGCTAAGGCCGACTTTCCGATCGATCAGCTGCGGCGGCGAATTAATGCCCGCATCTACGTTGACCCACATCTGCGACAAACTAAACAGCCGCCGAGGAAACACCGGGATCGCCGTAAACGGCATGCCGCGGCTCTTGGCGACCAAATAATTCGATAGCGACAGCTCGCAAATATCGAACTCGCCCTTTTGCAGCATGCGCTCGTGGCGGTCCTGCCCGTGCTTTAGCGGACTCGACTGGCCAACTTCCAAAACTTCCAGATTTACCCCGTCCATCTGCACCGAGCCATCAAAAAAAGGAATATGCCGGTCGTAGTGAGACAATGCCATCGATAATCGCAAATAAGTCATGTTGAATCCTTCTCCGCGTTTCTTTTGCTTACTGTATTTTCCGCGCGCTTTCCACCATCAGAATCTTGCTGCCCAATTTCAGCAAAGTTGCAAACCGCTCGTCGCGCCTAGCTCGCGGATTAACACGACGCGAATGTCGGATGACTCAAGGACCGGTTGATTCCAGCGGTTCGCCTCATTTTTTGTAGCCGCCCACAAGCGCTCGTCTGCCGCCGTCCCAAAAGCATTTCACCTCGACAAAGCCGGCCTGTTTCAACCACGCGAGCTGCACCTTTTGCGACGGCGTCATGCGATCAAAGTTCAGAAAACAACCACCGGTTTTAACCAGGGAAAAAGTCTCCGCGTAAATGGACCGAATGATTTCCGGTGCGCGGACGTTGTGAATCGCTATCGAAGAAACGACCGCATCGAAGGATCCTTTGATTTTTCGACTCCAGCCCGGCTTGCTGAAATCACAAACGACATACTGGAAGCGTCCTTTGAACGGTTGCATGCGCTGGCGGCCGAGTTTGGCCATCTCGGTCGAGCCGTCCTGGCAGACCGCTTTGGCGTTGGGAAAGTAGTTGAGCAAGAACTGGGCGAGTGCGCCATAACCAGCGCCTAGATCTAAAATGTTGATCGAAGCGCGTGAATCCTCCGCCAGGATTTTAGCGATCGACCGAAAGATCTTCTTGCGCTCAACTTCTCTTTCATCCTGACGCTCGGCCCACTCCGAAACGTATTTCTTGGAGCTCCAATCATGATGGTCCCAAAGGTCGACAATTTTCGCCATCTTCAGCCTCCGTAAAATAATTGGCTTCAATTCAACTCGCGAGTCACTTCGTCAAACAGCTCGTCGACACCGACGCGTTTTTGAATCAGCTTTTGCTGCACTGAATATTCGATGATCAGTTCCAAGCTACGGCGAATTTTTTCTACGCCAAACTGGAGCGTATCCATGCCGGCTGGCGCCGGCGCCGCATGCTTGCTTTCGCGCAGCATACGGAAGACTTCTTTCACCGCCGCTGGGCTGGATTGGCGCAGAGATTCTTTGACGACTGCCATATGATTGATCGGCAGCGCGGCGTTTTTCCGGCACCAGACTTGGGCCGCCTCGGTGGGATTTGAAATGACGGGTCGCAATCTCGGATCGTTGAGATCCTGACCGCCGACCACTCCCGCGTCGATCTCGCCGTCGAGCAGCATTTTGACGAGCTGCTTGCCGGCGGGCGCGCGTTCGGCAGTGGCAGGGTCATGATATTCGGCGACGTGCGGATCTTCGAAAGTCACCCACTGGATATCATCCAAATCGACGCCGTGATCGTTTTGCAGGACGCCGCGAATCCACGCCGCCGTGGTCACCGAATAGGCGCGGATCCCGACGCGCCGGCCCGCGAGATCGCCGGGCGTAATCCGGCCGCGTTCGGCATTGTAGACAAGGACTGGGTGCGGCACGCTGCCAACGACAACTGCCGGCAAGAGCACGAGCGGTTTGCCATGGGCTTTGGCCTGCAAGAATGTAACTATGGCCAATTCCGCGACGTCGTACTTCAAATGGCGCACGACATCTTTGAACGCTGTGTTCGGTACTTTCACATCGGCAAAGTCGAAGACAACCGTTGGCGAGCGGATTTCGCCTCTCTTCAACGCGGAGGTGTTGGAGTAATCACCCAACAACGTGTGCAGCCTCAGGGCAGGTGAATCGTTGTTCATATCTTGACTATCCTTTCGCGACGCGCCGTTTAACTTTGAGTACCAAGCTGAGCCACGATGCACAATCGAATTAACTAATCTCAAGAGAATAGCGGACGGGTAGAATATCACTTCAACTCATACATTCTCCACCCTCACCAACTCTCCGTGCCCGGCTCGCCCTTCCACGGACCGACGATCTCGTCCGTCACCCAGCCACCGTAAAAGAAACCTGGCTGCGGGCGTACGCGCTCGTTATCGACGAAGCATTCCAGACGTCCGGGATAAAAAGAAAAGTAACCGGCGATTATCTCATAGGGAGGCTGAGCAGTTAGATAGCTCCAACCCACGGCTTCGCGCGGTGGCGTTGATGTTTTTAGAGCCCAGTACTTTGCCGCCCCTTTCCATTCACAAATAGACGTGCCTGGAAACGACTGCAGCAGTTCAAGACGCACGTCCTTTGGCGGAATATAAAACGTCGGCGGACCCGCGGTTTCCAAAACGCGATAAGTCTCGTTCGACGCGGCGACTGGCATGGCTTGAAACCGAACAATGACACGTCGTCTGTCGGCAACAAGCTTCGGCGGACGAGGATAATCCCAGACAGACTCCTGGCCGACACCCGGCGTTTCAGCAAACGAAGGCCGCTTCTGGCCTGTATATTCCCACCTGTTTTTCATTACGAGTCGAAACCTCGCATAAGATAAATTCTTGTGTTGGATGCGCTGGTCACGGCAGGTTGCTTCGAAAGTCCGCGGCTCGCCGGCGCGCATCGCTTAGTTCAATGTCTTATGAAGGTTAGCTCCTCGGCGCGAATAATAGCTATCCCGTGGCTACTGCATCGTCTATACTACTA
>JBEVIO010000233.1:0-5352 GCA_040510635.1 Binatia bacterium
GTGAAAATTCTCACCTCGACATTGTCGCGGGCGAGCGAACCTCGTCCGAAATAAAAGCGACTTTCCGGGAGGTATGCAACTCCCTCAAGAAGTCACGCTTGATTACGCGAGGTAGTTGCCTGCCGCCGACGGATCTCTTCCTGCTCGCGCTCGGAATACCAATCATCGGTCCATTGCTGCACTTCGTCTTTTTTGTCGCCGTATCTTTTTTGAACAACCCCTAAAAACTTTTCGTAGCTGCCCTCGCACTCGAGAAGATCGTCATCGGTCAGCTGTCCCCATTTATTCTTGAGCTCGCCCTTAAATTGGTGCCAACTGCCTTTGAATTTATTTGCGTCCATGTTTGCCTCCTTCAATGCGTCGCTTCACTGGTCGTCTGATGGAGACGCAGAAGTAGTGCCAAGCTAGAGTACGCGCGATAGTTGCGGCCAAAACCTTATAAGCACGATAAAATCACAGCGCGATTTAGTCGTATCGGGATCGGGAAGGCCGGGCGTCGCTTCACTCTGTCTTGATTTTGCGACAACTTTGCAGGAATAACGCCGCCAAGAACAAACGTTGAGCTGGTTAGTAGATACCGAGGCTTAGCCCGGCCGCCAGCGTGGCGCCGATCTCTTGGCAGCGCTGCAAATCAAATTCGCCGATCTGTTTGGGTGCGAGGATCGCTTCCGGCGTCTGCGCGTGAGTGCAGACGATGATCGGTTCGGCGATCGTCTTAAGCCGCCAGCCGGCAGCGATTCTTTCAATTTGCCGGGCGGTGTTTCCGCCGTCGCTGCCCGCGCAAATCAGCAGCGCGTAGGGACGGCCCACAATCCGGTCGAGGACCGGATAGTAAGTTCGGTCGAAGAAGTCTTTCATCATGCCGGACATCATCGCGAGATTTTCCGGCGTGGCGAAGATATAGCCGTCGGACTCGATGAGCTCGTCGGGCCCGGCTTCGGCGGCATGAATGAACTTGATATGCACGTCCGGCTCGCTCTCAGCGCCCCTGGCGGCGGCTTGCGCCATTTGGTATGTGCCGCCTGTTTTAGAGTGAAAGACGATCACGAGTTTCTTCACATTGTACTCTTCGCGTCCTTATCGCTTCCGCTGTGAACCATCCGCAAGGCTTTCGATCAAGCCATCGATGAAGCCTTCGTCGTCCAACTCTTTTAACCAGTGGATGTCCCAAAGCGTTAGCGGGTTTTCGACCGCTGCGCCGTATTCGCGAGCAGCGATCTCGTTGGTGTTCCTAATCGCCTCGACTGTCGGGTAGGGCTTGACCTGAAGCATTTCGGCGATGGAATCGACTTGACGTCGTAACTCACCGGCAGAGGATATTTTCATCAAGCGCATGGGTTCAGCGGCAATGATCTCCATTGCATCGTCCCGTCGGTGGATCAGCAGCGTGATCGCATGAACCACAGCCCTCAAGTAATCCCTCATCAGCGCGGCGTTTGCGTAGGCGAAGCTCGACAGACAAGCTTGGGCGAAGTTGCTGATGATCTCAGCCTCCGGCACCGGAAAAGTCTTCAATCCGGCCGCGAGAGCATCCGGCAAATAGAGCGGCGAAACGAAACAGGCCGCGCACTCGCTGGCGATTATTTTCCTCCACTGTTTCCAGCGGCCGACGTCTTTATCTTTGACGACGATCGTTTCAACGTCTTTTTCGAGCCCCATTTTCCGTAGCCATAGCGTGACCGTGTGCGGGCGTCCCAAATCGCGCACCGCCATCGTCTTGCCGCGAAGCTCGTCGACGGAATTAAAGCTTTGCGGCACGACGAGTTTCAGCCCGCGGTGGATCTGCGGCGCACAGAAAAAAGTAATTTGTTTGCCTCTGGCCGCCTCGGTGTGGAGATATTCGATGTGTTCGATGATGACATCGCAGGAGTTATCGAACAACGCGGCTTCGAATTCCTGCTGCGCCTCGATGTGTACGACGTGTACGTGCACGGCATAATGGCGCTCGGCCATCGCCTTGATGCAGTAGATGACCGGCGTGCGGTCGTTGTCGCGATAGGCAAGCCTGACGCTGCGCACGGCTGCTTTCTCCAAGTGAGATTAGAACGGACCTGCTGGGAGCAATGGCCACTGGGACAGCAATTTGCCGTAACCGGCGATTTGATATTTCAATCCGAGCTTGGCGAGAATGACCCAGAGCATGGCCGGATTGCTGGCGATGATCGGCAGCTTCAATTCAGCTTCCATTTTTTGCAGAATCGGTATCGGATCGAGCAGCGCGCCCTGAAAATAGATCGCGTCGACGTCGGGATATTCCGCCAACGCGCGGTGCGTCATCCCTTCCACGTCATCCGCGCTGAGTTTCAAAGCGTCGGTGTGGACGCGCAGAATCTGTGGCGGGTAGAATGATGCGATGCCAAATCCGGCAAGATAATCGCGGTAAAGTTTCTTAAGCTCGTCGTCCACCGGCGTCATCAGGAGAATGCGTTTGGCCGCGAAAGCTTTGAGCGCCGCAACCGACGACCTGAGCGCCAACGATACCGGAACTTTCAACTCGGCAGAAACCCGCTCCCACATACCGGGATTGAGCGCTTCTTTCGGCGCGCCGCTGATGATCACGCCGTCCCAACTTTGTTCGGCGATGAGTTCCTGCACCTGGCCGATCAGCGCGTCGACTTTGCCACGAGCGTCGTAGAGCGAAGTTTTCACGCCGCCTTCCCGGACGAAGGTGAATTCGAGGTCTTTGGGAATAAACCTTCGAAAGCTATCATGGTGCGGGCTCGACGGCGCGCTCGAGCCGAGAAAGCCGATTTTTACTGGCATGGAATCTCCTGTTTCGATCGAGGGCGGTTCCAACGATTTACTTCGGCGGTGTCTCCGAGGCGAGAGCGCCGCGGATACCCCAGTCGCTCTTTTCCACGTCGTGAAAGAGCACGTTGAGAGATTCAGGCTTGATGCTCAGGACTTCTTCGAAGTCTTTAGAAATGCGCCTGACCATTTCGCTTTTCTGTTCTTTGCTTCTTCCGGCATACATGTAGATATGAACGACTGGCATGACAACCTCCCGCGATTTGAAAAGATGTCTTCAGCAATATGAAAGACGGCATGGAAAGGCAACCGCTAAACGTGTCCGCTTGACAGCGGGCGGCGGTCGTATGAATATGCAGTTGAATATCGCAGGAAACGCGAACATGGAAAAAATCATTGCCATTTGGCTGGGATTGGCGGTATCGGAGCAAACCTCCTTCCTAATCAAATCAGGGATTTTTCTATCCGTTTGTGGCGCGACCTTGTTTGTTGCGTTGGCGGCGAGTTATCCCGCGGTCCATGACACGCTGCACAATGTCCGCCACGCCTTAGCCGTAGTTCCTTGTCACTAAACCTCTGCGCTGTTTTTGCCTTTTTCTTTGTTTCGTTTCTGCCCGACGTGACCGTTTGGGCTGAAGATCTCAATATTTATTTTAAGACGACGCCAAGGATCGAGCTGCTTCGCCCGTATGCCGATCCCGCGAATATGTCGTTGTTGATTACCGGCGCTGATGGCAGGCCGGTGAAACAGGGCGTGGTGGATATTCGCCTTGACGCCCCTGAGCCGGGAAGATTTTTCTCGACCGATTTTCCGTTCGTCGAAGGGACGCGGCTGAGTGAAATGCGTATGGAATTACGCCAGGGCCGGGCCAATTGGAAATTTCTTTTGCCAATCCGTGGGGAGTATCGGTTGGCGGTCGTCGTCAGGACCGCGGACGGTGGGAAGGCGAGCAAAGATTTCAAATTCAACGTACGCGAGAATCAAAAAAAGTGGTTTGCGCTGACGGGATTTCCATCGGACTGTTCTTACTGGGCTTGATGGCGGGAAGAGTTTTTACCGTTGTTCCAAAGAGCGCGATGATTGTTTTATTCGCTGTGGCGCTCCTAGTTGAGTCCAGTCAAGCCGCGGAACCGCGACGCATTCCAGAGACGGAGAATGCCGGTCTAGAGATCGAAGCCGGGACGGTGGGCACGCCTACGGCCGTGCGCTGGTTTTTGACAAGTGCCGAGATGGGTGCCAAGCCGAACGCGCTGCTGACGCTAACGATAACTCATCTGGAAAAGGAAAAGATCGCGTTCGCGGTGGAAAGAATACCGGTCGGCAACGAGTTCTCAATGAAGTTTCAATTTACCGACGGCGCGGAATATCGCGTTGTCGCGCTTGCCGAGGTGCCCGGTAAGCCGCCGCTTCGCAGTGAGAAAGTCATAGGCGTAACCGCCACCGAGCCGCCGGCGAAAGCTTCTGTGCCGGCACTGGCGTATTTCGTCGGTTTGATTGCACTAGGATTGGGTGCCGGTAGATGGACTAAGAGGCGCGCCGTAGTTCCTTAGCTCAAGCTTTTGTCACAACATTCAGTTGCGTCCAAACAAAAGGGGCGTCCGTCGGCGAGACGGACGCCCCTTTTGGAAATTCGTAAAAAACGGAAGACTAATTTTCCGACACGTCGATCAGCACGCCGTCGGGATCAGACGTATGATACTGGCCGAAGCAGCAGGTCGCGAGCAGTTTTTGCCGGACCTCACGTTCCGGGTTTTTCTCGGGACGGTCTTCGGGCGCCGGATTGGCGCTCTTGAATTTTTCCAGGTCGGCTTTGAATGCGGTCAAACTTTCGACCTTAAAGCCGATATGGTCCAACGCGGGTCGCTCGATGCCGGAGCCGGCGAAGTCGGAAATCTTCCAGGGCATTACCGCCAGTGTGACTTTGCCGTCGGAGAGATAGTGATTAGGATCACCGGCCGGTTTTTCCAGCTCGGTCAACTCGAAAACGTCGCGATAGAACTCGCCGCATTCTTCCGGCTCGACGCAGCGCAGACCGAAGTGGCCGATGCGGCGTTTGCGCTCCTCGACCTTGTCCGTGTAAAGGTCGCGGCGGTTTTCCATGTTCGCCTGTGACAGATCGAAAACGTTGCCCATTGGGTCGTGCATGCTGATGCCGGCGAAGGGACGGTTGCTCGGCCGATGGAGCACTTGGATTTTTGGATACTTTTCTTTGAGACGAGAAAACACGATCTCAACGTCCTGTACTTCGAACCCGAAGTGATCAAAACCCGCCTGGCGACCCGGCGCGCGCGGGTTGAGATTCAACCCGACGTAACCGTCGCCGACGACCACCGCGCCGCCTGCGCGCTGTAAGCTCGAACGGCGCATGCCGAATACGTCCCGATAAAAATCGCCTTCGTTATTCGCGTTGCTGGTCACGATCGCCATATGGCGCATTTGTGCAAACATGGTCGTTCCTCCCTTAGGATGTCGAGATAACAGCAACGTAGTTGAATCTAGCGTAGGTTGTCAAATGGTTATGTCGGCGGGCCGACCCAAGGGGCAGCCCCTAAACCCCATTAGTTACCTCCGACCATTACCACCACCACCCCCCAGGGCGCGAA
>JBEVIO010000234.1:0-5583 GCA_040510635.1 Binatia bacterium
GTTTGCTCGAAATCCTCGCCCAGTCGGGAAAACCGTTATCCTGCTTGCTTGCCGATCTGCCCAAGAGCGTATCGACCCCGGAGATTCGCGTGGATTGCCCGGACGAAAAAAAGTTCGCCATCGCGGCGAAGGCGACGGAGTATTTCCGCTGTCATTATGATGTCATCGACGTCGACGGCGTGCGCGTGCGCTTTCCCGACGGCTGGGGCCTGATTCGCGCGTCGAACACGCAACCGGCGCTGGTGCTTCGTTTTGAGGCGTCGACCCAGAAAAAGCTCGACGAATACCGCACCCTCATCGAAGGCAAGCTCAAAGAGTTCCAGATCTAAGCGAGTTTGTGATGGCGGCCAAAATCGTCATCAAGGGCGCGCGGGTTCACAATCTCAAAAATATCGATCTGGAAATCCCGCGCGATCAGCTTGTCGTCATCACCGGCGTATCCGGTTCGGGGAAATCATCCTTAGCTTTTGACACTCTCTACGCGGAAGGTCGGCGGCGCTATTTGGAGTCGCTCGGCGCCGACGCTCGACAATTGCTGCAGCAAATCGAAAAGCCGGATGTCGATAGCATCGACGGGCTTTCACCGACCATCGCGATTCAACAAAAGGCCGGCTTGGCGAGTCCTCGTTCAACGGTCGGCACGATCACCGGCGTTTACGATTTTCTCCGTCTGCTATTCGTTCGCGCCGGACAGTTGACCTGTGTTGAGTGCGGCCACGAAATCAGAGCTCACAGCGTCGAACAAATCGTCGATCAATTGCTGTCACTGCCGGCGCAAACAAGAGTGATGGTTCTGGCGCCGCTGGCGCTGCCGGTGCCCGCCAGGCTGGAGGAGTTGGCGCGTCAGGGTTTTGCCCGAGTGATGGTGGATGGCCGGATGACGGAATTGGCCGGCGAGCTGCCGCTCGTTACCGAGCACGGGAGCCGAATCGACCTGGTGATCGACCGGCTGGTGCTGCGCGACGGCATCAGGAAGAGATTAGCCGAGTCCATCGAAATCGCCGCGCGCCACGGCGATCAGATAGTCAAGGTTCGGATTGTTGCGGAAAATGCCGCCGACGACGGGCGCGAAATGGCGTTCAGTCAAAAGTTCGTTTGTCTAAACTGCGGCGTGCCCGCGCCGGAAATTACTCCCGGCCTGTTTTCGTTTAATAGTCCCGAAGGCGCTTGTCCGCGCTGCAATGGCTTGGGCGAGATCGCCGAGCGCGGCAAACGGCTCAAAGATAGCGCTACCGTGCCGTGCCCGGAGTGCGGCGGCTCACGCTTGAAAAAAGCCAGCCGCGCGGTGCGGATCGGCGGCCACGACATTGCCCAAATCGCCGCCATGCCCATCGCGACGACGCTCGAGTTTCTCAATCATTACCAATTCCCCGAGGAACGAAAAATCATCGGCGAAAAAATTGTCGATCAAATCGCGGGTCGGCTGGGCGTGATGACTCAATTGGGTCTGGACTATTTGAGTTTGGATCGCTCCTCGGTGACCCTTTCGGGTGGAGAGCTCCAACGGGTACGCCTGGCGACGCAAATGGGCTCCGGCATGGCGGGCATACTCTACGTTCTCGACGAGCCGAGCATGGGCCTGCACCAAAAAGACAACGCGAAGCTCATCGATCTGCTGAAGCAACTCCGCGATGCCGGTAACTCGGTCCTCGTCGTCGAGCATGATCCGGAGACGATGCGCGCGGCGGATTATTTGATCGATATGGGACCCGGAGCCGGCGACCGGGGCGGTGAGGTCATAGCTTGCGGCGTGGCGGCAGAAATCTTGCGCGACAGCCGCTCTCTCACCGGACGGTATTTGTCCGGTGCCTTGAAGGTTCCACTGCCGGCTGAACGCCGTAAAGGGGCGGGCAAAGGCTTCGTCATCAAAAATGCCAGGGCGCGAAATCTAAAAAACCTGACGGTAGAGATTCCGATCGGAGTTATGACCTGTGTGACCGGCGTGTCCGGCGCGGGGAAAAGCACGCTGGTGATGGAAGTCCTTTATCGCGGCTTACAACAACGATTACAGCGGATGAAAGTCAATGACGTCAGCGCAGGCGAGCTTATCGGCTGGGAACAATTCGAGCGAGCGATCGGCGTTGACCAGAACCCGATCGGCCGCACCCAGCGCTCCAATGCCGCCACTTATACCGGGATCTACGATCATCTGCGGGAGTTTTTTGCCGCACTACCCGAAGCGCGCGTACGCGGCTACAAGCCGGATCGCTTTTCCTTCAATGTGCCTGGCGGACGCTGCGAAGCTTGCGGGGGCGAAGGCGTCACTCGGCTTGAAATGTATTTTATTCCCGAATTGTTCGTCACTTGTCCCGTGTGCAAGGGGCGGCGCTACAACCGCGAAACCTTGGACATTAAGTATAAGGGTTTGAGCATCGCTGATTTGTTGGACTTGACCGTCGACCAAGCGCTCGAGCTGCTCAACAATATGGTCCCGATTCACGATCGCTTGCGCACGTTGCGTGAGGTAGGGCTGGGCTATTTGCGACTTGGTCAGCCCGCCGCGACGCTCGCCGGCGGCGAAGCCCAGCGTATAAAGCTGGCGCGCGAGCTGGCGCGGAAATCCACCGGTCAATCGCTCTACGTTCTTGACGAACCGACCACCGGACTGCACTTCGACGATGTCAGTAAACTTTTGGAACTTCTTAGCCGTCTAACTGAGTTGGGCAACACGGTCGTGGTAGTCGAACATAACCTGGACGTCGTCAAAAGCGCTGATCATGTGATCGATTTAGGCCCGGGAAGCGGCACTCATGGCGGGCAAGTGATCGCCAAGGGAACGCCCGAGGAAGTCGCTTTGGTATCGGGCTCTTACACGGGCCAATTCCTTAAATCGGTCCTTGAGCAGACGTGAAGCTCATGTCCCTTTTGATTTGAATTTGCTGATATTCCAATAGGTTAATTGAATTTAGAAGAACCAATAAGTTGGTTGACTCGGCGCTGAATATTGGTTAACTTGATATCAGACCTAATTAGTCTGTAATATGAGCCGGCAATGAAAGTCACTACGCCGATTTATCTCGACAACAATGCCACTACGCCGGTCGACCCGCGCGTGTTGGATTCTATGCTGCCCTATTTTTTAGAGCGGTTCGGTAACGCAGCGAGCAAAAACCATGCTTTCGGGTGGGAAGCAGAAGCGGCGGTAGATTCCGCACGCGAGCAGGTGGCGCGCTTGATCGGCGCATCACCGCGGGAAATTGTTTTTACCAGCGGCGCCACCGAATCGGATAATCTCGCCATCAAAGGCGTGGCCGAGGCATATCGCGAAAAGGGCAATCATATTGTCACGTGCGTGACCGAGCACAAGGCGGTTTTGGATTGCTGCAAGGTTTTAGAAAAGCGCGGTTTTGAGATCAGCTATTTGCCTGTGAACGGAGATGGATTTGTCGATTTGCAACGATTGCGTGATGCGCTCACCGACAGAACAATTTTGATTTCGATCATGGCTGCGAACAACGAGATCGGCATACTCCAGCCGACAAAGGAGATCGGCCGATTGGCGAAAGAAAGAGGTATTCTCTTTCATAGCGACGCTACCCAAGCGGTGGGCAAAATTCCGCTCAATGTCGAAGATATGGGCATCGATTTACTTTCTCTGACCGCGCACAAGATCTACGGTCCCAAAGGCATTGGCGCGCTTTACGTGCGCGCGACTAAACCGCGGGTCAAAATTACCGCGCAGCTCGACGGCGGCGGCCACGAGCGCGGTATGAGATCAGGCACTTTGAACGTTCCCGGCATCGTCGGCTTGGGCAAGGCTTCCGAACTGGCACAACAGGAGATGGGCGCGGAAGCTGAAAGGCTGACCGCGTTGAGAGAGCGATTGAAAGCGGGTTTGTTCGCACAGCTTGACGACGTCAGGATCAACGGTGATGCGGTGCAGCGCTTGCCGGGTAACTTGAACCTGAGTTTCGCTTATGTCGAAGGCGAATCATTGATGATGGGACTCAAAGAGATCGCCGTGTCGACCGGTTCGGCCTGTACATCGGCGAGCCTCGAGCCTTCTTACGTCTTGAAAGCGATTGGTTTGGAGGATTTCTTGGCCCATGCTTCGATTCGCTTCGGGTTGGGCCGTTTCAATACCGCCGATGAGATAGACTATGCGGTGCAGCGGGTTAGCGAAGAGGTACGGCGCTTGAGAGAAATTTCTCCTGCTTACAAGGCTAGAGCTAAGCTACAAAAGCGCCGACAAGCCGAGCCCAAACCGGCTGAACGGCTTTCGTAAAGGGTTTAGAGTTGGAGGAGGAAGATCGATGGCCATGGGAGTTAGCCTCACCGAGCGTGCCGCGGCGCGGATTAAAGAATTGATTGCCGCCGAGAGCCGCGAGGGACAGGCGCTGAGAGTCAAAGTAGTCGGCGGCGGCTGCTCGGGCTTGCAGTATAAAGTGGATTTCGATGCGCCGAAGGCGACCGATAAGGTTTTTGAAAAGGACGGCGCTAAGCTTTTAGTCGATATGAAGAGCTTGCTTTATTTGAGCGGCACGGAGCTCGACTATAAAGACGAGCTGATGCAGTCCGGTTTCGTTTTTCAAAACCCGAACGTCAAGAAATCTTGCGGCTGCGGCGCGTCGTTCGCGGTTTAAAGTAGGAATAGAAAATGAAAAATGCCACAAACACAGTCGAAGATCTGGCCCGGCGCGAGTACAAGTATGGTTTCATCACCGACATCGAGGCCGATACCGTTCCTCCCGGGTTGAACGAAGAGATTATTCGCTTCATATCCGCGAAGAAGAACGAGCCGGAGTTCATGCTCCAATGGCGGCTTAAAGCTTACCGCCATTGGGCGAAGCTGGAAAAATCCGAGGCTGAGCCGAAGTGGGCCATGGTGCATTATCCGCCCATCGACTACCAGGCGATCCGTTATTATTCGGCGCCGAAATCGAAGACGGACGGACCAAAGAGTCTGGAAGAGGTCGACCCTGAGCTGCTCGCGATGTACGAGAAGCTGGGTATTCCCCTCAAAGAACAGGAATCTCTGGCCGGCGTCGCCGTCGATGCGGTGTTCGATAGCGTTTCGGTCGCAACCACGTTCAAGGGAAAGCTCGCCGAGCTGGGCATCATTTTCTGTTCTTTTTCGGAGGCAGTACACCATCATCCAGAGCTGGTGCAAAAATATTTGGGCTCCGTGGTGCCCTACACGGATAACTTTTTTGCGTCGCTCAATTCCGCCGTGTTTAGCGATGGGTCATTTTGCTACATTCCCAAGGGAGTGCGCTGTCCGATGGAACTGTCGACCTATTTCCGTATCAATGCCGCGGAGACCGGGCAGTTCGAACGCACGTTGATCGTCGCGGAAGAAGGCGCGAGCGTCAGTTATCTCGAAGGTTGCACGGCGCCGATGCGCGATAAGAATCAGTTGCACGCGGCGGTGGTGGAACTGATCGCGCATCGCGACGCGCAAATTAAATACTCCACCGTGCAAAACTGGTATCCCGGCGACGCCGAGGGCAAAGGCGGCATTTACAATTTCGTCACCAAGCGCGGCAAGTGTTTGGGCGAGCGCTCGAAGATTTCCTGGACGCAGGTGGAAACCGGCTCAGCGATCACCTGGAAGTATCCGAGCTGTATTTTGCAGGGCGACGA
>JBEVIO010000235.1:0-7149 GCA_040510635.1 Binatia bacterium
CGATGCGGACCTGGTCCAGGAGTTCATCAAGAAAACGCACGACGCTCAAGATCCGCAGAGCGTGCTCAGCCACACCTACCACTTGCTCGATCACTCGCGCGGGCTCCCCTCCCCCAATATGGCGGCACTGCTGCTATTCGCGAAGGATCCGACGCGCTGGCATCCACGCGCCGGGATCGACTTCGTCAAATACGACGGTACCGACCGGCAATTCGGCAGCTCGCTCAACGTCGTCAAACGGATTCGTTTCGAAGCTCCTTTGGCGCGGCTGATCGGCGAGGCGGTCGGACGGATCAAAGAACATATTCGCGAACGGACGATCTTACACGATCTTTTTTTTCGCGAGCGTCTCGAATATCCGACTTTCGCTTGGCAAGAAGCATTGGTCAACGCGGTCGCCCACCGCGACTATGCGCTGAACGGCGCCTCGATCGAGATCTGGATGTTCGACGATCACATCGTCGTGCGCAGCCCGGGTCTGCCGCCGGCGCCGGTCACGCTCGAGCAACTGCGTCGGCAAAAAAGCATTCACTTTTCGCGTAACCCGCTGATCGTGCGCGCCCTCGCCGATTTGGGCTATCTGCGCGAAATGGGCGAAGGCGTACCGCGCATGTTTCAGGAAATGGAAAGCTACGGCCTGCATCCACCCGAGTTATCGATCGACGGCTTTATTTTTACCGTCACCTTGCGCAATGCGCCGGTGTACGACGAAGCGACGCTCCGATGGCTCAATCAATTTAACGCCGCACAGATCAATCTGCGTCAGCGCCGCCTGCTCGCCTACGCCTACTGCCACGGCAAGACCTTTTCGACCGCCGAGTATGAAAGAATCGCCGAAGTCGATCGCGACACGGCCTATCGGGAAATTCGTCTGATGGTAAAGACGGGCATCCTCGCCCCGCTGAAACCGAAAAGCCGCAGCTACCGTATCATCGAAAAACTCTAGCGCTGGAGCTTTCGAAATCCTTCCGAGCGAAGCGAGAAACCTTTCTTACATCGGCCTTGCGAAGGGAACATTGGCATAAATGAACTTTTCTCAATTGATGAGCCTCGCCGGCGGTCACGTCGAAGCGCGCATCGTGCAGACCGCCGCCGAGCTTCGGATCTTCGATGTCTTGGACAGCGAACCGCTCGGCGCTGAAGCGGTGGCAGCTAGGCTTGGCCTCGATACCGCCGCAACTGAATTGTTATTGAACGCGCTCGTGGCGTTAAATCTCCTCGAAAAACAACACCACGCCTTTTCTCTCGCGCCAATCGCGAGAAAATTTTTGGTACAAAACTCAGACCAATATCTTGGCTCGATGATCCATTTCGAATCGTCGCTCTGGCATTGCTGGGAGCAACTGCCGCAAGCGATTCGTTCGGGCCAGCCGGTGCGGGCGGTCGACATGTATCAACGGGAGCCAACGGAAACCGAGGTTTTTATCCAGGCGATGGATTCTCTGGTCAAGGCACGCGGCGACACCGACGCATTAGCGGACGCTCTTGATTGGCATGAAGTAAACGAACTGCTCGACGTCGGCGCCGGACCGGCGACTTATCCGATCGGCCTTTGCCAACGCTTTTCCTGGCTTTGCGCCACGATCTTCGACTTGCCGGCGACGCTCAAGATCACCGAGCGTTACGTTCGCGACGCTGGGCTAAGCGAGCGAATCCGCTTGATCGCCGGCGATTATCGGAGCGACACGATTCCGGGGAATTACGACCTCATATTTCTATCCAACATCATTCACGGCGAAAATTTTGCAACGAATCAGGACCTCGTAGGCAAACTGACGACAAATCTTAGGCCCTCTGGACGACTGATCATCAAAGATCACGTCCTCGATGAAAACCGCGCAAACCCGCCGGTCGGCGCAATTTTTAGCTTGTTGATGCTTCTAACCACGGCCGGCGGGCGATGTTATAGCTTTGTCGAAATCCACACTTGGATGACACGCGCCGGCTTGACCCAAACCCAAGAAATTAAGCTGCCGGCGCCGCTCACGTCTTCCTTGATTATAGGCGCCAGGTAATTAGATTCGAGAGATTTTGTGCTAGACTGTTGCCAATCGGACCTCAGGAAGGATACCTCGCCATCGACGAGCTAGAGCAAAAAGCCAGAGAGCAGGCGGTCATCGAGAACTTTAAACCCGCTTGCCTGTGCAACAAGATCCGCAAGGGCACCGTGGTAAAAGCGATTCAGGCTGGCGCCAAAACTTTCGAGCAAGTCAGCAAACGCACCGGCGTCGGTACCGGTCCGTGCGGCGGCCGACGCTGCGGTTCGCTGGTCAGGGGAATGTTGGGCGAGCCGGTGACGAATTGTCCCGACTGCGGTTGGCCGGTTTTGGCGGGCTCAGCGTGTCCGCGCTGCGAGTACGCTAGACAGGAAACCTGATCGATTCGTGCTGGACAAGACGGCTTCGCGGAGAACACCGCGCGAGGTTGAATTCGAAGACAGCGGCGCGGGTCACGAGTAAGAAGTCGGCAATACGAGACATCGGAAAGACGCCACCCGAACTGCGCAAGCTATTTAACGTTGGCGAGTTTTTTTAAGACTCGTTTGCGCTGGTTTTTACAGCGTGCGGCCGCCGTCGCTTCCTCAGCTTGGCAACCCAGGCAGGCGGTACAGATCCAACTGCCGCACGAGCACCGTCCGCCCGCTTTACCCACTAAACCCGGTTTGGTGCGAAACATTTTATGGCAAATCACGCACTCAATGTCCGCGGTGGCGTCGAGGATCTCTAAATCTTCTTCGGGAGCGATTTGGCGCATCGACTCGCCGCTGACCGCTACGCGATACTGAAAAGCTTCTTTTGTGACCGGCGTGCTCAACAAGGCTCCGTCTCTGGTAAAGCAGGCCTTGATTGCCGTTGTGCCTTCGATCTTGCCTTGATAGCCGCGCTTTTTATGCCGCACCAACGTGCCGTCTCTTAAACGAATCTCAATTCTCTCAAGCATATCAACCCCCATCCGAAAACAAGAAAGCCCCAGCGATCCCTTGGCTGCTAGGGGTCAACAGGAATAAATTTCGACGTCATTGTCCTCGATGCGCCGGCCGCGGGTGATCAATTTCACAATGCTACATACGTTGCGGCTTACGTCTACGATACTCGTCGCTGGAAATCCGTCTTTGATGTATCTGCCGATGAATTTTTGCTCTCCGACGCTGATGATCTGAAGAAAATCATTGGTGTCGCTCCCTTCGAAGTAATGTTGGGTCCCCGGCGCCGGGCTGTCCAATTCATGTTGCAATGCCTTGGAGATTTTGATTCCGACGAACAGTCGCTTAGCCCCATCAATCATCCTTCATGTTCCTTTAACTTGCCACCATCGACGAGCGATGAACGCTATCGTTCACTATTTTGCATTTCCATGAACTCGGCGCTTGTCAATTCGCAATCTTCAGCGCGATGCCGAGTGGCAACGTATTTGTCACCGATACTTAAAGCTGAGTTTCTCCATATCGCAAGTGCGTAGCGACAGCTTCCTTGGGCGCGACATCCGAATTTTTGTCACCGAGATTTTAATGATCAACAGCTCTAGGAAGAGGGAGGATGGGCAAAACCGGGAATCTTTCGGCGTGGTATCCACGCCGCAGTCCATGCCGATGGGGAGTTTACTGCCCGGTTTTCGACCTCTTACGCGCCACTAGCTTCAAGGCATGATCCAACAAGACTTTATAGGAACCCGAGAGAACTAGCAAATGCGCGGCCACCACGACCCAAGTACCCTGGAATAAATAATAAATGCCCCATTGCGCTATAGGGCGATTGGAAAGGACCCAACTTCCTTGCAAAAACGAAATAGGCTCATTGTAAAAATGGATCAATTGACTACGCTGAAGTAAAAGGCGCGCGTCATTGCTGCGGGCGAAGCAATGCACCAGCGACAAGATAAAACAATTTTGGCCGACAGGGTCAAAGTTCCGACTTATCGAGAGCGGCATGAGCTTCATCGTCGAAGAGCTAGCTGCGGGAATACCCGAACCGAGAGCGCTCGTCAGTGTCACCATTCGCTTGCTGTTCGCCATAGTTCTCGGCGCAGTCGTCGGCTTTCAACGCGAGCACAGCGGCAAAACAGCAGGACTTCGCACGCACATGCTGGTGTCGCTCGGAGCGGCGTTATTCGTGATCGCCGTGGTCGAATCCGGCATGGACAACGACGGCGTATCGCGCGTCCTACAAGGACTCGTCACGGGCATCGGATTTCTCGGCGGCGGCGCTATCTTAAAATTGCAACAACAACGAGAGGTCGAAGGCCTGACCACGGCGGCGGGGATTTGGCTGATGGCCGCGGTCGGGGTCGCCGTCGGCCTCGGCCGATTGGGTCTGGCAACCGTGGGCACCATTTTGACTTGGGTCATCATGTCGTGGATCGGCAGGATCGAATATCGGATCAATGCCAAGGACGCCCGTCAAAACGGCGCGGATCGGCTAACCACGTCTCAACGGCGGCGAAAAAGTGAATGACGCGGCGAACGAGCTCCCGCCTCAGCACCCATCACTCAGAGCTGCTCTCTGACCGGAAAGGCGAAAAGCTCGAAGAGCCGTTCGAAGACACTGCGCGAATTCCACTCTTCATACGTTATTTTTTTCGAATATTTTAAGTCGTCTTGAAAAATCACTTCGAGGTGGCGCGCCAGCGAAGCATCGTATACCGTGAGATTGAGTTCCTGGTTTAAAGCGAACGAGCGATTGTCGAAATTCGTGCTGCCGATCGTCGCCCAAATGCCATCTATGACCATGGTCTTGGCGTGCATCAGCGCCGCTTGATATTCGAAGATCTCTGCACCCCCCAGCAATAGATGCCCGTAGTGACTGCGGCTCACCGTGTAAGTCAGCTGGTTGTCTATCTTGCCGGGAGCCAACACGATCACGCGCACGCCGCGTCGGACGGCTTTGAGCAATGCTTCCGTCATCACGTCATCTGGAATGAAGTAAGGATTGGCGATCAAAATCGTTTTGCGCGCCGAATTGATCGAGAGCAAAAAGAGCATGTAGTTTTGGAAGCTGCCGCCCGCCGGCGAGCTGCTGACAATTTGCGCCGGCAGTTTTCCCACTGGTTCGAGGCGCGGAAAATAGCCCGCGCCGCCGATCGCGATGCCCGTGGTTTCCAACCAGCTCTCGGCAAAGGCGGCTTGGAGAAATTTAACCGCGGGGCCTTCGATACGAGCATTGGTATCGCGCCAGTGTTCCGGGGTGCGTCCGTCACCAAGCCAAGTGTCGCTGATACCGTAGCCGCCGGTAAATCCCACCCGGCCGTCGATGACAAGAATGCGCCGGTGGTTGCGGTAATTATATTGCAGCAATTTCCACGGGAAAATGACCGCCGGCACCTCCACTCTCCGAAAGAATTCGACGTGACAGCCAGCGTCGCGCATCAACGCGATAATTTCCGCCGGCGTTTTGCCCGATCCGTGATCGTCGAGCAAAATGTCCGCCTCGATCCCGGCCCGGCAGCGCTCCGCGAATGCCTGCGCGAATTCGGTCGCTAACGTTCCTCCTTCAAAAAGATACTGGGCAAAAGTAATCGTCGACTTGGCTGCTTTTATATCCCGCAACATAATCGGAAATGTTTCATCGCCGTTCAGCAAAACGTCGATCCGGTTGCCCGCCGTGATCGGCGCGTCTGTGTGAGCTTCAATAGTGGGAAAAAAAGTCGACTCACCGAGAGAGATCTCCGGAATCTGCTGTACCGAGACGACCTTGGCACAGCCAAAAAGGAACAGGATGGTCAACAACCCGGAGTGGTATCTCATAAGTGATCTGGAAGAATGTATGTGACGGAAATCGAAATCGATTGCAATAGCAATCACGGCTTGCCTCGTCAGCAACAAGCAGGATCAAGGCGATCTGAATCGAAAAAATTTATATTGGCCAACTTTCCAACCGGTAAGCCTGCTCCCAGAACAGATATTCGTATCGGCTGCTCAAGATGAAATATTCCGCCATGAGTCGTTTGTCACTACCCTTCGCCTTCGCGCCCAATCTATCCATCAATTGAATTTGCTCGCGCACCGGTCGCCAGAATGTCTCGGAAGCGTAAATTTCGATCCATTCTCGAAATATTTTCGGTTGGCGCGGCCGGTTCTTATACAAACGCTTACCGACCTCGCCGTAGATCCAATAGCAGGGCAGCACTGCCGCGACGATCTCGCCGAGGGTGCCGCCGCGCGCCACCGACTGCAAATGGCCGATATACGCCTGGGTCATCGGTCCTTTGCTCACTTCGTCGAGTTGCCCACGCGTCAATCCAAGACTTTTGCCGAAACTGGCATGAAAGGTTCGCTCCACTTCGACCGCGCCGAGCGCGTGACGGCAGAATAATTCGAGAGTCTCCAGGTCGGGAGACTTGGCCGCGCCCTGGGCGAGCACTTGAGCGAAATCGAGAAGATAAACGTAGTCTTGCAATATGAAATAGATAAATCGATTCATCGGCAAGGTGCCCGCATGCAGCTCGCGCAGAAACGGATGAGCATCGATCGCGCGCCATATGCGCTCGGCGCGCAGCCTTAATTGGTCGCTGAATTTTTTGGCCATCGATTAGGCTTAGCGAAAAATCGTCATCGAGAAAAGGGATGGCTACTTTTGTTCCCCGCAGGCCACGCCTCAATGGCAAGATCGATCGCGTTCACCTTTTGTGGCTAAACTTTTTTGCCACTCGGCTGACGGTTCACTAGTAGTGCATATCGGCATTCACTCCGCCGGAAACCGAGATCGCCTCGCCGGTAACGCTGATGGCCAAGGGCGAGCATAGAAATGTGACGACTTGCGCGACGTCTTCGGCGCTGACCAGATGGCGGATGACGCTGCCCTGGCGTAGCTCGTCCAGGTAAGCTTCGAGAGTTTTGCCCTGACGTTTCGCCTGCTCATGGAGGCGCTGCAAGACCGCTTCGGTCATGGTCGTGCCGGGATAGATCGCGTTCACATTGATTCCATAAGGACCAAGCGTATTGGCCAGCGACTTGGTGAGCGCGACGCAGGCAATATTGCGCGCCGGTGTACTGATCCCTGTGCCTGGCGTGCGCCCCGCACCACCGCTCAAGTTGACGATGCGACCCCAACCGGCCTGCTTCATATACGTCGCAGCGGCGCGCGCGCAGCGATAGTAACCGAGGAACTTTTCTTCGAAGTCCTTGACGATCTGCGCATCGCTGATCGTCTCCAT
>JBEVIO010000236.1:0-8787 GCA_040510635.1 Binatia bacterium
AGCCGTGGCGCAGAAGGCTAGCGGCGCGCTGGCCGCCGACGCGATCGCGGGCTACCGCCGTATGGCGGAGAGCTTCGCGCAGAGCACGGAATACGAGCAAGCGATCAATCACTTGCGCAGCGCGCTCAACTTAATCAGCCAGGAAAGCGCGGCCGCCGATGGCTTTCAAGAAAACGCCCAACAAATTTCCCGCTCGACTGTCGTGCTGCCCGTTGCCAAAAACGGCGTCGGCACGCGGATGCGCATAAGGTCATGGCACTCATTTTTGGGTTCGTCGTCTTCGAGTAAGTGGCTAGGTGCGCTGATGGGGCTCGGATTGGGCGGTTATCTCTGGTTTGGCCAACCGGATATCGGCCTCGACTCATCGGCCGTCAAGCTCCTCGGTCTAATCTCCTTGACGCTGATTTTCTGGGTTTTCCGCGTCCTGCCGGACTACGGCGTCGCCCTTGTGTTTGCGATGGCAATCATTCTCACCAAGCTGGAATCGGCCGAGACCGTCATGGGTGGCTTTGCCAGCACGACGTGGTTCATGACGCTGGGCGTGCTCGGGTTGGGCGCGGCGATCACCGGTTCCGGACTATTTTACCGGCTCTCGCTCCATCTCGTGCGCCTGTTTCCGCTCAGTTATTACTGGCAGATCTTCGCCACCGGCATGATGGGCGTGATCGTGATGGCGTTGATCCCGCAACAAACTGCGCGCACGGTGATCACCAGCCAAATGCTGGTGAATCTTTCCGAAAGCTTAGGCTACAAAACACCGTCGAAGGCGTCGACGGGTTTGTTCGTCGCGAGCTTTCTCGGTCTCGGCCAGTTGGGATTTCTTTTCTTAACCGGATCGACGACCAGCCTGATTGCCTGGGGTTTGTTGCCGAGCGACGTGCGCGCTCAGTTTACTTGGGGCTATTGGTTTATCGCGGCTTTGCCGCCGACCGTGGCGGTCATCATCGTCATTTTGCTTTGCACGATTTTTCTCTATCGGCCCGAGTCGCAGCCGAAGATCTCCTACACGATGGTGCAGACCCAACTCAATATTCTGGGGCCGCTGTCCTACAAAGAGTGGATCAGCCTGGGCGTGTTGCTCTTTACGGTCACAGGCTGGCTGACAGCTCCCTACCACGGTATCGACGGCGCCTGGATCGCGATCATCGCCTTCGCGACTCTGGTGAATACGGGCATCATCGATTGGAACATGCTGCGCAAGGGCATCGACTGGGAGCTATTGATTCACATGGGCGTGACGCTGGCCATTCCGACGCTTTTGAAGCAGGCAAAAATCGATCAATGGCTTGTCGACGTCATGTCGCCTTTGATTTTGCCCGTCATGGACAGCCCTGTATGGTTTTTCTTGGTCATCGCTTTGCTCACTTACGCGCTGAAGCTGATCTTCACGAGCTTTTTGGCTGTGGTGACCCTATCCGTCGCCTTGCTGCCGTTGTCCATCGACGTCGGCATGAGCCCGTGGATCATCGCGATGATTATCTTGATCGCGTCGGAGGTTTGGTTTTTTCCTTATCAGTTCGAATGGCACATGCTCGCCTATTCGACTACTGACGGCAAAGGGTTCTCTTATCCGCTCATGTGCCGTATCAATATTTTCTATGCGATCGCCTATATTATCGCGCTGATTGTCGCGATTCCCTATTGGCGTTATCTGGGATTGATGAATTAGCTCGCCACCGTTGCGTTCTTGACCAACGCGAGTTCAAGCACGTCGACGCAACTAATCGATTGCCATCAACGTTTCTCGGGTCATCGAGCGAGTTCCGCACGAATAAAACGATCTGTTGATAATGACTAGCGCTCAGTTGACCGGTAATGCTTCTAAGGCATCCAAAATACTCTGTGAAAAATTTGTCGCGTTTGGGAAAATATTTTTCTAAAATGATATTTTTTTCTTGACATACAATCTGTTGTGCCCTAATAATCGAGTCACCTACAAAATATGGGAGGGTTTTTGGTTCGTTTCTCTTGCCTGAGTCAATTTTCAACGCCTGTCTCCTGAAAAAGCCCGCCCGTGGAATCCTAAAAGGAGGTGCTTATGGCTGCTAAAAAGAAAGCCAAGAAGAAAGCCAAAAAGAAAAAGAAGTAAATACGGAGTTGTGGGGTTGTGGTGGTGATTTAAACCCTCCTTACTCTCAGGCAACAAGGTAACCGTTCTGGTTGCCTAATACACAGAGCCCTCCAGTGACAACTTGGAGGGCCTTGTGTTTTTGGTCGTCCTGAGATTCAAATTCGTTCGACACGAAATTAAATTCATCCCGCGTCTAAACACCAGCACGATTTTTTTCCTACTTCTCTTTGCCGTGCGCCTGAATTCGGCGTCGGGACGAGTATTGCGTCGGCTCGGCCTGTTGGTTAGAGTTAAATTCTATATGAAAACGCAAATCACCGGCGCTTTCCTGCGCGCGTTTGTCTTTTTGGGAAGCTCAATCGTTCTGAGTTTCGCTCCGGCATGGAGCCAAACGACAGTCGACTACAAAAAAGCGGTGCCGATTCTTCAGCCGATGAAGGACACCGCGCCGACCCCCGAGTTCAATCTAACCACGCCCGACGGCAAAAAGATCTCTTTAAAGGACTTCCGCGGCAAAGTCGTGCTGTTAAATTTCTGGGCGAGTTGGTGCGTGCCGTGCCGGGAAGAGATGCCGGCCATGGAAAAGTTGTACCAGGAGTACAAGCCAAAAAACTTCGTCGTCTTAGCCGTGGCGGTGAAAGACCGTAAACAAGACGCGGTCGACTTCGTCAAGGAGCTTAAAATAACCTATCCGATCGCCCTCGACCCCGAAGCCCAAGTAGGCAGCCTCTACGGCGCTTGGGGGTTGCCGGCGACTTATCTCATTGGTCCGAACGGCGAAGGATTGGCGCGCGGCTGGGGGCCGGCAGAGTGGTACGGCAATGGCGCGCGCAAGCTCATTAAAGATCTTACTGACGGCAAGAGATGACCGACGTCAACATTTTCGTCGCTTTCGCGGCCGGAGTTTTCTCGTTCCTCTCGCCCTGTGTCCTGCCCCTAATTCCATCCTATCTTTCATTTGTGTCGGGTGTTTCTCTCGATGAAATGCGCAGCGAAGAAGCGCGCGCGCGGGTTCGCTGGCGCGTGATTTTGAACTCGGCAGCATTTATTATCGTCTTTTCGTTATTCTTTATCTCGCTCGGCGCTTCAGCGAGTTTTCTCGGCGGTCTCTTCCTGGATTATCGAAACGCGATCCGCATACTCGGCGGCGTGTTTATCCTGCTGGTTGGGCTCTATCTCGTCGGCCTATTCAAGATCGCTGTGCTCGATCGATACTTACAGTTCAATCTCAAGGACAAACCGGCGGGCTATCTCGGTTCTATTCTTGTCGGCGTCACTTTTGCCGTGGCTTGGACACCTTGCGTAGGACCGATCCTGGGAGCCACGCTGGCTCTGGCAAGCACCGCCGGTGAAGTGGGTCGTGGCACACTGCTACTGACAAGCTACGCGGCTGGCTTGGCCCTGCCATTTTTCTTGAGCGCGCTCGCGATCGATTCTTTCTTTCAGTTTTCACAACGGCTGCGTCGTTATATTCAAACCATCCATGTGGCCGGGGGCGTTCTTTTGATTATCGTTGGCTTTCTTTTGATTGCCGACTACATGACGCTGCTCAATGCCTACGTGCTGCGCTTCACGCCCAACTGGTTGCTGCAACGACTGTAAAGCTGCCATTTCGCCGCTCGGTTTGACGCCTATTGAGCTAAATGTTACTTTTTTAGACTTTGCCGCTGACAGAGCCGGCCTCGAAGCGCCCGCATTCCCCGATGGAGCAACGATGGAAGAACAAATTCGCCAAATACTCCAAGCGATCGGTGAAGACCCGAACCGCGAAGGATTGCTGAGGACGCCGCAACGGGTCGCGCAGGCGCTGACTTTTTTGACCCGCGGTTATGATATGGACCCAGCGAAAGTGATCAACGAAGCGCTCTTTACCGAAGAATATGAAGAGATGATTGTCCAAAAGGACATCGACTTTTACTCGCTTTGCGAGCATCACCTGCTGCCCTTTTTCGGCAAGGCCCACGTGGCTTACATACCGCACCACAAAATCGTCGGCATCTCAAAACTGGCCCGACTCGTGGACATCTATGCGCGGCGACTGCAAGTGCAAGAGCGCATGACCAATCAAATCGCCACTATCATCATGGAAAAGCTGGACGCCTTGGGCGTGGCCGTCGTCATCGAGGCGGAGCATTTGTGCATGCGCATGCGCGGCGTCGAAAAGCAGAACTCTTACGTGATCACCAGCAGCCTGCTGGGCGCCTTTCGCACGCGCCAGGACACCCGCAATGAATTCATGACGCTGATCCGCCAAAAGACCTGATCGAGGGGCCGGATGGAAATCAAGGTACGTGACAGCAATCCCGAACGGATCAAGACCGATCTGCTCGTCATTCCGGTGCGCGAAAAGAAACTCGACGATGCTCTGATCCGAGCCTTGGATCGCCGGCTTCGGGGCAATCTGCGCACGCGTGTGCAAAAAAGTAAATTCACCGGCGCCGAAGGCGCCACGTTGATCTATCAAACGGCCGGACTTTTGCCGGCCGCCCAAGTGTTGTTGATCGGCCTCGGCGGCGGAGCAGAAATCACCGGCGACACTTGGCGCAAGATCGGCGCGCGAGCGCGCAAAGAAGCCGGCGCACTCGGTGCCGAAGATATCGCGTTTTTCTTTTCACCCGGCAATGATTCGGCAATAGCCGGCAGCGCGCTGGTCGAAGGCGCGCTCTTGGCCGCCTACCAGTTTAATAAGTATCGCTCGAATTCCAAGCCGTCGGCCGAGGTCAAGTCCTTCACTCTGTTTAGCTCAGGCTTGCGATCGACCGCGGCATTGATGCGCTCAATCGAAATCGCGCAAATCGTCGTCTCCGGAGTCTCTCTGGCGCGCGATCTGGTCAATGAACCGCCGTCGGTCACCACCGCGCGTTTCCTCGGCGAACAGGCCCAAAAGTATTGCCGTGGCCGGGGATTGTCGGCAGAAGTTTGGGACAAGCGAAAGATCGAATCGATGCAATTGGCCGGACTCTTGGCGGTGAACCGCGGCAGCCATGAAGAACCGCGCTTTATAAAAATTCATTACAAGCCCGCGGGCAAGCCGAAAAAGAAAATTGTGTTGATCGGCAAAGGCATAACTTTCGATTCGGGCGGTTTATCGCTCAAGCCATCGAAGTCGATGGAAACCATGAAACTCGACATGGCCGGCGGCGCCGCCGTAATCGCCGCGATGAGTTGCTTGCCTAAGCTTGGATTCGATATCGACGTCACGGGTTACGTGCCCACAACCGATAATTTACCCGGGGACAATGCGCAGAAACCGGGCGACGTGATTCGTTACCGGAACGGCAAGACGATCGAGGTGCTCAACACCGATGCCGAAGGGCGGCTGATCCTCGCCGATGCGCTCGCGCTCGGCGGCGAACAAAATCCCGATTACATGATCAATCTGGCGACTTTAACCGGCGCTTGCATGGTCGCTTTGGGCACCCAAGTCGGCGGCCTTTTCAGCAACCACCAGCCGCTCGCGGACACGCTGCTGCGTTGCGCCGGCGAAGCCGGCGAAAAGCTTTGGCAACTGCCGCTGGTCAAAGAGTACAAAGAAATGATCAAAAGCAGCGTCGCCGACATGAAAAACATCGGCGGATCTCACGGCGGAGCGATCACGGCCGCATTGATCCTGCAGGAATTTGTCGGCGAGGTGCCGTGGGCGCATCTCGATATCGCCGGGCCGGCGTTTGCCGAAAGCGACAACGCGCTTGGCCCCAAGGGCGGCACTGGATTCGGTGTGCGCACTCTGCTTAAATTTCTCTCTGCATTATAAGGAGGTCCTGGTTATGGGAAAAATCACCGAGGTAGGCGACAACAATTTCGAAGCCGAAGTTTTAAAGTCAACGGTACCGGTGCTCGTCGATTTCTGGGCGCCGTGGTGCGGGCCGTGTAAATCCATCGCGCCGATCGTCGAAGAAATCGCCGGCGAATATGAAGGCAAACTCAAAGTGACGAAGCTCAACGTCGATGATCATCCCGCCACCGCCTCGCGCTACGCCATTCGGGGAATTCCGAATCTAATCATCCTCAAAGGCGGCGCGGTAAAGGAACAAATCGTCGGCGCGGTGCCGAAAGCAAAATTGGTAAGCGCCATCGAGAAGGCATTGCAGTAAAAAGATCCATCGCCTGCGATAGAAGCGCGGCCGCCTGCATCGCGTACCGAATGCAGGCGGCCGTTGTTTTCTTAAGCATTCTAACCTTTTAAGTAAAGAACTCCGTCTCCCTCGGGGTCATTTGAGGAGCAGGGATCGTCGCGGAAAATTTCGCCGAAGTTAAGAAAGTGCTCGTAATCGCCGCGATCAGAACACATACCGCCGCATGCTGACGTTCATGATGACGCCGATGGCGAACATCATGGACGCAAGCGCGGAGCCGCCATAGCTCACCATTGGCAGAGGAACGCCGACGACGGGCATCACACCGGCGACCATGGCGACGTTGATAGCGACATGCCAAAACACGATGGCGATCATGCCAAAAATCAGCAGCGCGCCGAAGCGGTCCTTGGCTCGTTGAACCTGCCTGAGACAGTAAGCGATCATGACGAAGTAGAGAAAAAGCAAGATCGCGCAGCCGATAAAGCCCCATTCTTCGGAAAACACCGCGAAGATAAAATCCGTGTGCTGCGCGGGCAAGAAGTCGAGCCGGTTTTGCGTGCCGTGCAGAAAGCCTTTGCCGAAGAGCCGCCCCGAGCCGATCGCGATTTGCGATTGAATGACGTGATAGCCCGCGCCCAACGGATCGCGATCGGGATCGAGAAAGGTCAAGATGCGGTTACGCTGGTATTGCTTTAAGAAATGCCAAAAGATCGGCAAGAAGGCCAAGCCGGCGCCAACCAGGTAGGCGAAGGAGCGCAGCCGCAGACCGCCCATCAAGATCATGCTGATGAAGACGATACCGAGGATGATCGCCGTGCCCAAGTCAGGCTGTACAAGAGTCAAGATCACCAGCGGCGCAACCAGCGCGAATGGCACCCAAAGATCGCGCAAGAAATAGCCGCGCGGCGGTTCGTCGGTTCGAAAGTATTTTGCCATCACTAAGACTATGGCGAGCTTGGCGGGTTCGGACGGCTGCAAGCGGAAAATACCGAGATTGATCCAACGCTGCGAGCCGCCGCCCGAGTGGCCGACGATCAGCACCAGCGCCAAGAGCAGCAGCATGGCGCCATAAAAGGGGTACGCCAACCGGTCGATATAGTGATAGTCAAAACTTATCGCCGTCATCATGGCGACCAGCCCGAGTCCCAACCAAGTCGCTTGGCGCATCGGCAGGGGACCCGCGTGCCCCGCTGCCATGTCGTAGTTAGCGCTGTAAATCGTCGTGACACCGATAGCGACGAACGCTAGCGAGAGAAAAAACAGCGTCCAGTCGAAATGCGAGATCAGGCGGCGATCAATTTGCACGACTTGCTCCGTCCACCCGCACCTGTTGCTTGTCGGTGCTTTGTTTTTGCAACTCGATAAACTTCTCAAACACTTTTTTTGCCATCGGCGCCGCGGCGTCGCCCCCATGGCCGCCATGCTCTACCAAAACCGCGATGGCGATTTGCGGATTGTCCACGGGCGCATAGGAAACAAACCAAGCGTGGTCGCGGTTGAAATACGTTAGTTGTTCCGACTTCACATATCCGCCCTTCATCTCGACGACCTGCGCGGTGCCGGTTTTGCCGGCAACCCGAACGATCTGGGATCTGGCCGCGCCACCCGTGCCGCCGGCGCCATTGACGACATCGGCGAGCGCTTCGCGAACGCGCTTCAAGGTGTCCGGTTTCAGCTCGATGTTGCGTATGAGCTCAGGTCCATATTCGCGCACCGTCGCGCCGTCCACGGAATCCACCTTGTTGACCAAGTACGGACGATACAGCTTACCGCCGTTGGCCACAGCGGCCATCATGTTGGCGAGCTGCAACGGCGTCACCGTGACGTATCCCTGGCCTATTGCTACGGAAACCGTTTCGCCGGGAAACCAGGGTTGACGGAACCGTTTCCTTTTCCATTCCGTATCGGGAATCGTGCCGCCTTTTTCGTCGTCCAAGACCACTCCGGTTTTTTCGCCCAAGCCAAAGGCGCGCGCCCACTTGGCGATGCGGTCGACGCCGAGCTTCGGACCGAGCTGATAAAAATAGGTGTCGCAAGACTCGACGATCGCTTTGTGCAAATTGACGGTGCCGTGCCCCCCTTTTTTCCAATCGCGAAAGCTGCGATTACCGAAAGCATAAAAGCCGGGATCTTGAATAGAACTTTCCGGTTGGACGACCCCTTCTTCGAGCCCGGCGATCGCCATGATGATTTTGAAAGTCGAGCCCGGTGGATATTGGCCTTGAATCGCGCGATTGTTGAGCGGCCGAAGCTGGTCTTTAATGAGGCCGTTCCATTCTTCGGATTTGATTCCGCGGGCAAAAGCATTCGGATCAAACGCCGGAGTGCTGGCCAGCGCAAGTATGGCGCCGTTGTGAACATCCAGAGCAACAATGGTGCCCTGTTTGCCGTTGAGCGCTTCGTAGGCGGTGACCTGCAGTTGGCGGTCCAAGGTCAAGTGGACCGTGTAGCCGGGCACGTCGGTGACCTCATGTAGCACGCGCACGCGCCGGCCTAGGGCATCGACCTCGACTTGCTGTCCGCCGCTTTGGCCGCGCAGCAATTCTTCCCAGCGCCGCTCGAGTCCGTATTGGCCAATTTCATCGCCGATGACGTATCCTTGCTCTTTTAGGATCTTGAGCTGTTTTTGATTGATTT
>JBEVIO010000237.1:0-3188 GCA_040510635.1 Binatia bacterium
GTGACGGGTATCGTCATGACTTATACGCTGGCCTTCGTTGCGATCAATCTGATTATCGATGGACTTTATGCAGTCGTTGACCCTCGAATCCGCTACTGAAAAAGATGCGCGCCCGCTGCCGCGCCTGATGCCGCGTTTGCACGTCAAAGCGTTTAGCGGCGGCGCGATCGTTTTGATTTTCATTTTAATGGGCATCATCGGCCCGGCCGTAGCGCCGCACGATCCGAATAAGCAGGAGCTCACGGCGATGATGAAGGCGCCGGCGGGCATCGGCGCCCTGCACGTGCTCGGCACCGACAATCTCGGACGCGACATCCTCAGCCGCGTGATTTATGGCTCCCGTGTGTCGCTGCTGGTCGCCTTCGCGGTGGTTTTTGTTTCGGGTTTTATCGGCATCACGCTCGGTGCGATTTCCGGCTACTTCGGCGGCAAAGTCGATTTCCTGATTCAAAAGCTGGTGGAGGTCGTCTGGGCTTTTCCGCCGCTGTTACTCGGCATAACGATCATGGCATTTTTAGGCCAAGGCTTGTTCAATCTGATTCTGGCGCTCGTGGTGCAGCGCTGGATCCCCTACTGTCGGGTCGTGCGCGGCCAGACTCTTTCCTTGCGCGGCCGCGATTTCGTCACCGCGGCGCAATGTCTGGGCGCGAGCAACCGCCAAATCATCACGCGCCACATTATTCCGAATCTCATTCAAACTTCGCTCGTCATCGGCACCTTCGCCATGGCGTCTTCGATCATCGCCGAAGCGAGCTTGAGCTTTCTCGGCGTCGGCGTGCCGCCGGATATCCCCACCTGGGGCACCATGCTGGCCGACGCGCGCATCTATATCAGCACCTCCTGGTGGATGCCGCTTTTCCCCGGCCTCTGCATCTTTGTCACCGTCTTAGGCATCAATTTGCTCGGCGACGCTCTCCGTGACGTCCTCGATCCGCGCCTCAAAAGAACGGGAGCACGCTTGTAGTCGAGCAGCATGGAGTGATGGGGTACCGGAGTATTTGATTTCTAGACCCATGACTCCATCACTCCAGTACGCCAAACCTTTTCGTTGATTCTCCGACGGTCTCGTGTACATTAATCAAAATGCGTCGCACGAAAATTGTCTGCACCATCGGACCCGCCTCTTCGCCCGACAAAATCCTCGAAGGCTTGATTCGCGCCGGCATGAACGTCGCTCGGCTCAACTTCAGCCACGGCGATTACCCATCGCACCGCCGCGTGATCAGGAAAATCCGCCAATTCGAACGCAAGTTGCGGCGCCCCGTGGCGATTTTGCAAGATTTGCCCGGGCCGAAAATCCGCATCGGTGCCGTCGCCGGAGATCACGTCCGACTGCAAAATCGGCGTCCTTTCGTTCTTACGACGCGCAAGATTCTGGGCTCAGAGCTCGCCGTTTCGGTCAACTTTTCGGGCCTGACCTCGGCGGTCAATAGTGGCGATCCGATCTTGCTCGGTGACGGCGAGATCGAATTGGAAGCGCTCGAGGTGCGCGATCACGAAGTCAAATGCCGCATTGTGGTCGGCGGAATTCTCGGCTCGCACAAGGGCATTCATTTTCCCAAGACAAGTCTCAACATCCGCGCCCTGACCCGACACGATAAGCAAGACATGGCTTTCGGCATCGCGCAGAATGTCGACATGATCGCGCTGTCATTCGTGCGCGACGCGGAAGATATTCTTTATGCCCGCCGTGAGCTCAAAAAACTTCGCTCGTCGGTCCCGCTCATCGCCAAGATCGAAAAGCATGAAGCGCTGGAGCACATCGACGGCATCCTCGAGACCGTCGACGGTATCATGGTCGCGCGCGGCGACCTGGGCCTGGAAATCGCCCAGGAGAAAATTCCCGCCGTGCAGAAAATGATCATCGCCAAGGCCAATCGTCTGGGCAAACCCGTCATTACGGCGACGCAGATGCTGCGCTCGATGGTGTGGAACCCGCGACCGACGCGAGCCGAAGTGACCGACATCGCCAACGCGATTCTGGACGGCACCGATGCCCTGATGCTGTCCGAGGAAACCGCCGCCGGCGATTATCCTCTGGACGCGGTTAAAACCATGGCGCAAGTCGCCGAGGAAACCGAAACGATTTTGGAGCCGCGCCAAAGTTTCGTCGGGCTCGAAAAGACGATCCCGGAGGCGATCAGCTTGGGCGCCATTTCATTAGCGCGCGACTTGCAGGTCAAAGCATTTTTAATCCCGACAACTTCCGGCAGCACGGCGCGCTTGATCGCCCGCTATCGGCCGCATTATCCGATCATCGCCGTCAGCCCCGAACCGCAAACGGTCAAACAGCTTTGCTTGGTCTGGGGCGTTTTTCCGGTCCCGACGAGCGGTTTTAAGAGCACCGATGCGATGGTCCGCATGCTGCAACAGAAAGCGCTCGAATCCGGTCTGGTCAAACGCGGCGACTTAGTCGCGATCACCGCCGGTCTGCCGTTGCATCAGGCCGGCACGACCAACATGATCACCGTCAAAGTGATCGAGTAAGCGACACGCTGCGCCCTCGTCACGACGACCCCGCTATCGCTGTTTTACAGAGAATACCGCAGAGCAAACGCGGCGATTGCTTGTTTTTTCTTGCCTTGCAACCCCTGTGCGAATCGGGATAAAAAAGGTTTAAATAGAGCACGGAGGTACACCGATGTCCGAAGCACTTAAAGCGTTCGAAGAGGAACTCCAAAGCAAGAATTTCAAAGGCTACTGGCAAAACATCCAGGGTGATACTTACCGCGAGCCGGTGCCCTCTTTTGAGTCCTGCTTCTGGAAAGGCAAGGATCTTTTCGCCGCTATGGAAAAAGCCGGCGATGTGGTCGGCCTCGACGTTTCGTTTCGCCGCGTCATTCAGCTTTGGAACCCAGCGTTAAAGAACGGCACATCGCGCACCTTGGTGTTGAACTTGCAGATGCTCAAGCCCGGCGAAGATGCGCTGTCCCATCGGCATATGGCGGGCGCTATTCGTTTTATTCTCAAAGGCCAGGGTACGCGGCTGATTGTCGACGGCGAATCTTTTGAAATCGGCGAGGGGGATTTCGTCACGACGCCGAGCTGGACGTGGCATGATCATGAAAATCGCGGCGAGACCATGATGTGGCTCGACGGTCTCGATGCGCCGCTCGTGCGCCTTCTGGAAACCGACTTTCACGAGCCCGATCCGCGCCGCAAGCAAACCGTGACCAAGCCCGAAGGCT
>JBEVIO010000238.1:0-10890 GCA_040510635.1 Binatia bacterium
GCTTATGGTTTGCTCAGCAAAGGCACCAAGCCAACCGACGAGCAGATCAAGAAAGCGATCTCCGGCAATCTCTGCCGCTGCACCGGCTACGGCAACATCGTCGCCGCGATCAAAGAAGCGGCAACGAATTTTACTAAGTGAGGGCAATCATGGTCAGCATTCTTAAAGACATCCCGATCGATGGTATCAAGATTGTCCCGTGTCGAGTCGCCATGAATAATCGCGGCGTCGTTAAATCTTTTCTGGTCGCGGGAGAGGACCGAGTGATCTTGGTCGACACCGGAGCATCCGATGCCGATGCGGACATCATTATGGATGCGATTAAAGACATGGGTCACAAGCATTCCGACCTGAAACTCTGTGTGCTCACCCATCGCCACGGCGATCACACCGGCGGCCTGAAGAAGCTCAAGAAAACTCTTAAGTTCGAGGTGATGGCCCACGAGCTCGATATGCCGGCGATCCAGAAAGCGAGCGGTTATGATGTCGAACACGTGGTCAAAGGCGGCGAGCGCTTGCCCGACTGCGGCGGCATCAATGTGATTCATACCCCGGGGCACACGCCGGGACACATCAGCCTGCATCTGCCGCGGATCAAAACCATGATCGCCGGCGACGCTATTGTCAGCGCGGGCGAACATCTGGTGGTCTCGCCGACCTATTTGTCGTCCGATCCCGAAGTCGCGGCCGAGTCGGTGCGCCGCTTGATCGCGATGAATTTAGATCTGGAACGATTGTTGGTCGGCCATGGCGACGATGTTTACGAAGGGGCGAGAGATAACATGGGGCGGATCTTCGCCGGACCGCGGGTTTGATCAAGTATGTGTTCCGCGGTTCTTGTCGGCTCAGGTGATTCGGTGGAACGGTCATGTGGCGTGGATTAATCATACTCGCTCTCCTGCTTGAGCTGGCGACCGCGCAGGCGTTCGGCGCCGAAGCGCTCAAGAAGATTCGGATCGCATCAAAAGGGGCAGGCGAATCGTTGCTGCCTTACGTGATTTCGCAGCGGTTGGGTTTTTATCGAGAAGAAGGGCTGGATGTTGACGTGATCGTGACGCGCGGGACGGTGACGACACAGGTGGTAGTGAGCGGCGCGGTGGATTATAGCAACGGCGGGTCGATCCCGGCAATGCTCGCCGGCGCGCGGCTGAAAATCTTGCAGATCAACACCGACAAGCCGGCGCAACATTTGGTCACTTCAGCGAAGATCACCAACATGAAGCAACTGGCGGGCAAGAGCATCGCTGTTTCCGACGCGTCGGGCAATTCAACGCTGCTGATGCGCGAGATGCTGAGCAAGAACGGCGTGGCAATCGATACCTTGCAGATGCGCCCGTTGGGCGAGCAAGGGGTGCGCTACGGCGCCCTCTTGAGCGGCGCGGTGGACGCGACCATGCTCTCCTACGCGATCGCCAAGCAGGCGCAAGCCAAGGGATTTCGCATCCTCGCTTACAGCGGTGACCATGTCTCGTCGCTAAGCGCTAATTTGGAGACCACCGATGACAAGATTCAAAATTCGCCCGGCGAGGTTTATCGCGTCGTCAAGGCAACTTTAAAAGGCCACTTGTTTTTTCATCGCAATCCTAAAGAGGCGGTCAAGTTCATCATGGAAGTCGCCGGCCTTGCCAACTTGGACGACGCCAAGGAAGTTTGGAGCGAGCGCACCAAGCAGGCGTCCGAGTTGGCGCAGGTGGGCCGGGCCTCGGACGAGGCGCTCATGACCAACATCGAGCGGGTGCGCGATCAGATGAAAATGGTCGGCGCCGCGGCTCGGCTCAGGGAAAAAATTGCTCTCGATCAGGTTTACGATTTTAGTTTTGTCAAGAAAGCTTATGACGAGATCCAAGCGAGCAAGTGGGATCCGTTGCGCTATGAATACGCTAAGCGGTAAGCGAACGGCGGTAGATTTATTATGCTGGCAAAATTAATTTTCGCGGCAGCGTTGATCGTCTGTGCGGCGCCTCAGCTTGTCGACGCGCAGACGCTAAAGAAAATCCGCATCGCGTCGAAGGCGCCGGGGGAATCGCTGGTTCCTTATACGGTTTCCCAGCGATTGGGGTTCTACCGGGATGAGGGATTTGACGTCGACGTGATCGTTACCCGCGGCACCGTCACGACTCAAGTTGTCGTCAGCGGCGCGGTCGATTATGGCAACGGCGGCTCGATTCCGGCCATGCTCGGCGGCGCGCGCATGAAGATACTTCAGGTCAGCACGGATAAACCTTCGCAGTATTTGGTTGTGTCGCCGAAGATTACCAACTTCAAGCAGTTGAACGGTAAGACCGTGGCAATCTCCGACTCGTCGGGCAATTCGACGCTGCTGTTTCGCGAGCTGCTCAGCAAAAATGGCGTTGCCGTTGACACGGTGCAAATGCGCGCGCTCGGTGAACCGTCGGTTCGCTTCGGCGCGCTCCTGGCCGGAACAGTGGACGCCACCATGATCACCATCGGCAACGCGCGCATCGCCCAGTCGAAGGGCTTTCGCATCCTCGCTTACAGCGGCGACTATGTCTCGGCGCTCAGCGCCAACCTCGAAGCAAGCGACGACAAAATCAAAAACTCGCCGGATGAGGTCTATCGGGTTGTCAAAGCGACGCTCAAGGGCCAACTCTTTTATCATCGCAACGCCAATGAGTCGGCGAAGTTTATTATGGAAGTGCTGCGCATCAATGACTTGAACGAAGCCAAAGAAATCTGGCGTGAGCGCGACAAGCAAGCATCGGAACTCGCGCAGATCGGTCGCGCCAGCGAAGAAGTCATGACGACCAACATCGAGCGGGTGCGCGAGCAAATGCGCGCGGTGGGAGCGACCAGCCGGATCAAAGGCCCGGTGACTCTCGATCAGGTCTACGATTTCAGCTTCGTCAAAAAAGCTTACGATGACATTCGCGCCAGCAAGTGGGACCCGATGCGCTACGAATATAGCAAGAGGTAATTCGCGGTTGGGCAAACATGAAAAATCCCCCTTGATCCCCCCTTTGTCAAAGGGGGAATTCGCCCTGTGAAGTAGGGCTCCCCTTTTTGGAAAAGATGGGCGGGGGAGATTTTGGACAAGGACACTAAATGTATCCAGTTTCTTTTGAATACTTGGCGCCAACTGGCATCAACGAGGCCATCGAGTTCTTGAGTCTGTACGGTGATGACGCCAAACTTCTCGCCGGTGGGCAAAGCTTGGTGCCGATGATGAAGCTCCGCGTGGCCCGGCCCAAGTATCTGATCGACATCCATCGCCTCGCCGAACTGAATTATATCCGGGAAGAAGCAGGCACGGTTCGCTTGGGTGCGATGACGCGTCATGTGCAGATCGAAGAATCTCCGCTCATCGGCGAAAGGCTTCCGATGTTGCGCGAAGCGGCGAGCGAAATCGGCGATGTGCAGGTGCGTAACCGCGGTACCATCGGCGGCGGTTTGGTCGAGGCCGATCCTTGCGGGGATTACGGTGCTGTTGTGCTCGCGCTGAATGCCCAGATAAAATGCGTCAGCCCGCGTGGCGAGCGCACGATTTCCGCCTCTGAGTTTTTTGCGTTCGCTTACACTACTACCCTCGAACCGGACGAGATTTTGACTGAGATCGGGTTTCCTTTGCCGGCAAAAGGTAGCGCCGGGGTCTATTTGAAGCTCGAAAAAGTAGCCGGCGACTTTGCGATCGCCAGTGCCGCGGTGCAGCTCAGTCTCGACACGAATGGTGCTTGTAACGAAATCGGCATCGGCGTGACCGGTGGTGGCACGGTGCCGCAAAAAGGTTCAGCAGTCGAAACTTTGTTGCGCGGTAAAAAAATTACGCGGGCATTGATTGACGAAGCCGGCCAACTCGTCCAGGAAGGCGCCGAGCCGATCGAGGACTTACGCGGCTCAGCTTCGTACAAAAAGAAGGCCTTGAGCGCGATGCTGCGACGGGCCATCGCGGAAAGCTTAAGGCGCGCCGAGTCCAAACGGTCGTCTTAGACGGAGCGCCATCTTGTCGAATCGCGGTTGTGGCATTGCGCTTTTCATCCTTGCTTGGCTCTCGCCAAGTTTGAGTTTCGCCGCACAAGAGAAGGTCATCAACGTCACCATCGCCTACACTTCGATCTCACCGCAATACGCGCCGGTTTGGATCGCCAAAGAGGCGGGATTTTTCAAGAGGAACGGGGTCAACGCGCAGTTGGTCTACATGCGCGGTGGAATCGTCGCCACTCAGGCGTTGGTCAGCAACGATGTTAACTTTATCAATGCCGGTGGCGGCGGCGTCGTGGACGCCGTGCTCGGCGGCGCGGATATCGTCATGATTGCCTGCCCCATTACGCAAGAGCCGCAGGTGCTCGTGACCAAGCGAGAGATCAAGGAACTCAGCCAGCTCAAGGGGAAGAAGTTCGCGGTTAATAGTCTTGCCGGGCCGGCGATGTTGAGTCTAAAAATCATGCTCGCCGCATCCGGACTGGATCCTGAGCGGGACGTGAACTATCTGGCCGTCGGTCCTTCGTCGAGCCGGTTCGGCGCGCTGCAGCTGGGACAGGTTGACGCGACGACTTTAGCGCCGCCGTTCACCTTCGCGGCACGCAAAGCGGGTTACACGTTTTTCGAAGATTTGCCGGGGATGAAAGAAGCCGAATTGCCCAACGCGGCGCTGGCCACCACGCGAAAATTCGCCGAGGCGGAACCGGTGGCGACCGAAATGGTGATCAAGTCATTGATCGAGGGAATTCATTTCTACAAAACGGAAAAGAACAAGGCCCCCGCAATCTTAAAAAGATATATGAAACTGGAAAACAGCGAAGAGTTGCAGGAGGCTTATCAGTTCTACGTGAAGCTGCTCGCGGAGAAGCCGTATCCGACGGCGAAAGGCATCCAAACCATTCTGGACTGGTCGAAGCGCGCGGACGCGCGTAAAGCGAGTCCGGCACAATTCATTCAGTCGAGATTTGTCGAGAAGTTGGACAAGCAGGGATTTATCGACGGGTTGTATAAAAGATAACTGGTTCGCTTTAGGAGTTGCGCTGCGGTCTTACGATGTCATTCCGGGCGAGCTGGCGATAGCTAGCACGACCCGGAATCCAGGAGGTGGGAGGGGAAACCTGGATTCCCGCGTCCGCGGGAAGGACGGCCATCGTTTCTCGGGCGCAATTAATATGTATCGAACTTGGAGTAGAATTTAAAAATGGAAGAACGGTGGCCCTGGGAGGCGGAGGAGAGTCTTGAGGCTTCGGACCCATTCGCGCATCAACGCCATGAAGCGGCGGTGAAAGAGCAGTTGCCGCGCGTGGTGAAGCTGCTTCCCGTGCAGGGCACGGTGATGGGCAGCAGCAGCCCGCACCAGACCGGTGACATTGTCTGCTACGATATTCTCAAGCGCGCGCCGGTTTTCGATCTCACGTCCCATTACTCGGACATTCAGCCCAAAGCTCCCGCGCGGGGCGCGCACCGCCATATCAGCGCGCCGACTTTGTTCTGCTTGAGCGGCAGAGGTTGGGAGATCAACGACGGCAAAACCTATTCGTTCGGCACCTACGACATGCTCGTGGTTCCACCGTTCACGATTCACCAACATGGCGGCGACGAAGACGCGGGCTGTCAGATCTTCGTGCCGCAAAGCCGGCTGTTCAGCTTGATGGGCTTGACCAAGCGGGAGCAAATCAAGTTCGGCGACAATCCCAAATTTCCCGATGGAACCGAGCCGCTTCATGACGAGCAGGGAAAATTGATCGGCTACCGGATCAAGAAAGGTGTCCTCGGCATCAAGGAAGACCTCGACGTGATGTTGGGGGCCGATCAGAAGACCGAGGGCGTCTTTCGCGCGCGCAAGGAGGCCACTTCTTGGGAAGGCCCCGTCGAGAATACCTACGATCGCTACTTGAAACTGTTTCACGACGAGAGTGTTTTCTGCAACACCGTCACGCACGTGATTTCGTACGACGAGCAGCCGTGGGAATGGTGTCGCCAGGGGCGGCTGAAATGGTTCACCCATCCGGAAATAAACAGCGCGGCGCGCAGAGTCTGGCTCTATATGCAGGAAATTTCTCCGGGGAGCCGCTCCGGCAAACACCGGCATCTGACGGAGGAGCAGGTGCTCGTTATCCGGGGGCGCGGCTATGACATCCACGACGGCGAGCGCTGGGATTGGGAGCGAGGCGATCTTGTCAGCATCCCGACGATGGCAGAGCATCAACATTTCAATGCCGACGCAGACCAGCCCGCTTTGCTATTGTCTTCTATGCCAAGCGCGGGCGTGGCCCTCGGACTGGGTGGCATCGAACAATTGGAAGACGCGCCGGAATATTCGGATACGCAGCGCAGGGAAGACTAGACGCAAAAATGGCGCAGAAAAATAGAGAATTGCACGACGACGATCAGCCGGAGATCGCCGCGGAGCATTACTACGACTACGAGGCGCGCTTTGTTAAACAAAAACGCGAGCAGGAGCGCATCAACATCCTGCCGCGTGTAATCAAGCCGGCGATGTTCGCCCAGGGCGAGTTTGCGCTCGGAGACATGCGCGTGTTTAGCCGCTACACGGTTGCGCCGCTGAGCATGCTGACCGGCGGCTTTCTAGAGCTGCGTTCCGGCGCGCAGACCCAGCCACGGCGCATGATCCCGTCGCTGATCGCTTATATCATCGATGGAAGCGGAGAATCTTTTCAGGACAGCGTTAAGTTCCAGTTCTCGGCAGGAGACGTGGTGCTCATTCCGCCGTACACCACCTACCAGTTCCTCGCAGATCCAAAAGCCGGCTTTCGCGCTTGGCTGCCGCAGCTCAGACTCTGGCATGGGCAAGGGTTGTTGTGGCGCGATCCCATGAGCGAGGGAAGCGAAAACGAAAGTGCGCCGATATCAGATCGGAAGGTCAAAGCGGTCTTTCAATCTCGGCGGCAGATTCATACTTCTGCGCCCGGCAAAACGCGGTACGATTGGTTCTTATCCAGGCGTGCCGACGAAAATCGCGTGGAGCGGGAAAATCCGGGCGTTATCCGCGCTGCGGACCGCGCGTGGGAAAGCACGCGGCAGGGAAGACTTAAATTTTATATCAGCCGGTGGATCGAGGTGGCAGCGAGCGGATTAGACGTCATGGCGCAGGAGATTGCACCGGGCGAACGGAGCGGCGCGCACCGCCACATATTCGAGGAACTGTTGTTGGTGGTCAAAGGCCACGGTTACGATCTGCACGACGGGACGAAGCACCCGTGGAAAGAAGGCGACTTGATCTGTGTACCGCCGATGATCGTGCACCAGCCCATCAACGCCGGAAACGATGCCGCTCGGCTCGTTTCCGTATGGCCGCGCCAACCGGGACATGAGCTTCTCGGCGGTATCGAACAGATCTGCGATGCTTCGGATTGGAAACGGTGAAAGCGCGCTTAACGACGGAGTGCTCTTGCTGATTGCAAGACATAGTTCTGTCGCGGGGAGAAAGTTACGTCGCTGCGCGAGGCAAATGCAGCATGGGTCTCTTTTTGTGTTGTGAGTGCAGCATGCAGAATATGACGCACATAATGTTGGCAGCGAAGGTCGTGGGTTTTCTTGTTGTTCACCTTTTGACGTTTGCTGTGGCGGGCGAAAGCCAGGTCCTTCCGATCAAGATCGCGTACGCAACCACTTCCGGCATTCGCTTGCCGCTTTGGATTGCGGAAGAAGCCAAGCTCTACGAAAAGTACGGCCTCGACGCGAAGCTGATCAATATTCCCTCCGGCAACACCGCGATCAGCGCGTTGGTGAGCGGCGAAGTCGATATCGTCAGCGGCTCGGGTTCGGCGACCATCGTCGCTGCCGGACGCGGCCTGCCGGTAGTGATCGTTGGCAGCTTCGGCAGCACGACCTATAAGTTAGTCGCCAATCCGGGCGTGACCGATCTCCGCGGTAAAGTCGTCGGGACGAGTAGAATTGGCAGCACGACCGATTTTGCCCTACGGCGCGCGTTGTCGCAGCTTGGCTGGACTCCGGACAAGGACGTGAAGATTCTCGCCACCGGCATCGGCGAAGCGGACAAGCGAATCATGCTGATGCTGCAAGGACGCATGGATGGCACGATCGGCAGTCCGGAAAGTATTTTAGCGGCGGAGACTCAGGCGAAAGTGAAAATAGAGATTTTGGCCGATTTGGAAGACATGAAGATCTACAACACCGTCGGCGATCTTTCGACGCGCACCGATCTGCTGAAAAATCGCCGCGACTTGTTGCGTTCGTTCTTCATGGCGAGCGGCGAAGCCATCGCGCTCGGAAAGAGAAATAAAGATTTAACTCTAAAAGTGATCGCCAAACAGATGAAGGTCACAGATCGCAAGCGGCTTGATGTTATTTATGACGCATCCTTGGGCCGAATGCCGAGCAAACCGTATCCGCGCGAAGAAGCCGTTCAGCTTGAACTGGAAAGCATCGCGTTTACCGATGCGCTTTTCAAAAACAAAAAGGCGTCGGAATTCATGGACAACAGCATCATCGCCGAGCTCGATCGTAAGGGTTTCTTCGCGAAGCTGCAGTAACCCGACAGACAAGATGGCGCGAATCAATAAATATCTCTCGACACTGATCATCATGGCGATCTTCACGTTTGTCGACGTGAAGTCAACACGTGCGGCGTCGGTGGAAGAACGGTTGGATCAAGTTAATCGCATAGCGGAAAAAGGTCGCACTGAAGCGCTGGAAAAGGAAGCGCGTAAGGAAGGCGAGATCGTTTGGTATGCGGCGATGGCGAGCGACCGGGCGGGTGAGCTAATCAAAGCCTTCGAGGGCAAATATCCATTTATCAAAGTGAGATTCCAACCCGGTGGGGCGGGGCGGCAGCTGGAACAACTGTTGGTCGAGCACCGTACCAAGAAACAGCGGGCCGATATTATCAACACGCGCCGCTCCTACGTCGGCGTGATGGCGAAGGCCGGCGCGGTGGCGCGCTACCGCACACCGCTGCGGGCATCGCTGCGCGACGGCTTTACCGACAAGGAAGGTTTTGTCAGCGGCATCTACGCTCAGCCGCGAGTGTTTCTTTTCAACACCCGCATGGTTGCGCGCGACAAGGCGCCGCAATCGTTCGAAGATCTGCTCGATCCGCGCTGGAAAGACAAACTTGGCATGGATACTACCGATTACGATTGGCTGGCGTCGTTGATCGATTACTACGGCCGCGGCAAGGCTCTGGAATATGCCGGCAAATTGGCCAAGCAACAGCTCAACTTGCGGCGCGGTCCGACACTCTTGGCCCAGCTCGCCGTGGCCGGCGAGTTTCCCATCGTCATCGACGCCTTTCCGGAAGAAATCATGCAGATGAAAAACGCCAAGGCGCCGGCGGATTTCATCTTTTCCGAGCCGTTCGTAGCGGTCAAAACGCCGACGACGGTTTCGATCGCGTCCGGTGCGCCCCATCCCCACGCCGCGGCGCTATTCGTGGATTTTCTGCTTTCTAAATTGGGGCAAGACCTGATGGCCGGCCAAGGGCGCTGGGTGAGCCGCAGAGACGGCAGCTACTTCGCCGACTTAAAGGGTAAGCAAATGCAGATTCCGACGGCCGAATGGGACGAGAAGCAGGTCGAGCTGATCAAACTCTACAATTCGATCTTTGCCTTGAATTAGTCGGACACGGTATCCGGGGCGGGTTGCGCGGGTCTTCGCGATGATAAATGTACTCGGCGAAGCGCTCAAAATAGCGGTGGTGTTGATTCCTGTCTTATTACCGGGCGATGGGGTTAGCAACGCGACGGCTCGACGCAAACTAGGCGGGTTCGCAACAGTCTCTAAAGAAATGGCGCGAGCCGGCAACGCTTTTGGCCGCATAAACTTTTGAACTAGTCGCAAAGGAGCGTACATATGGAAGCGGTACCGCGAGGCGCAAGCTTTGCGCGCATTAAAATGCTTTGGGAAATCGGTGTTCATGTCGCTGCCGATCCGACGGCGCGCGCGACCAACAATCGTGAAATGTGCATCATGGTCGGCAATGGCTCGGGCGACAAATTCACTCCTTCATTGAGAATGGCCACCGGATCGCCCTGGTTAGCTATGGACGTGGCACGCGGCGATTTGGATGTGGCGATCATGAACCCCTCGGCGCTTTTGACCCAGGCTTATCGCGGCACGGGAATGTTTTCCCAACCCCTGCCGCTGCGAGCGCTGGCCAACTATCCTTCCTGGGACCGTTTCGTCCTGGCGGTTCATCCGCGCACCGGGTTGCGCTCCCTTGCCGAGTTGAAAACGCGCCGCTATCCGCTGCGGCTCTCGACGCGCCAGGATCCGGCGCACGCGACGCGGATTCTTACCGACCAGCTATGCTCACTCTACGGCTTCACCATCGCTGATATCGAGTCCTGGGGCGGTGCTTTGCAATGGGTGCAGCGCCCCGGAGAAAAGTCTCGTCTCGCGGGGATCGAAGACGGCAGCGTTGATGCGGTATTCGACGAAGGGATCGGTACGTGGATCGAAACCGCTTTGGCTGCGGGATTCCAATTGCTCTCGCTCGAGGAACCGCTGTTGCGCCAGCTGGAAGCGATCGGTTGGCGGCGCGTGATCATTCCCGCCGGTCACTATCGAGGGCTCAACGCAGATCACATCTGCCTCGATTTCGGCGGCTGGCCGCTGTACACGCATGCTTCGTTGCCCGACGAGCAAGCCTACCTGATCTGCTCCGCGTTACAGGAGCGCGAGGAGCTGATTCCTTGGGACGAACGGGTTTACACCGGCCTGAACCAGCTGGGCGAGGACACGGAGGCGACGCCTATCGATGTACCGTTCCATCCCGGCGCCGAACGCTGGCACCGCGAGCACGGCAGGCGCAGATAGATGACACCGAGAATGCTTTTGTCAAAACGTTGCATCGCCAAATCACGGAGGTGAAGAATGCTTGCACGGCCATCTTTTGTTGCGCTGCTGTTTCTGGTCGGCGGATTGGCGGGCCGCGGGCGCGCCGCAGAGGCGCCCAACGAATGGCAGCGA
>JBEVIO010000239.1:0-4205 GCA_040510635.1 Binatia bacterium
TAGCTCTACTTAACGCTACTCGGACAACTCGGATCGTTGATTTTATTAGCTGAAATTAACCGGATTGGGCTCAGGTGGACGAGCGTTTAGTTTTAGGAACCCTATGCATCTTAACTGTCGCGATTTTGCCTGCGAGAGAGTGAGACATCACAGCCAGTTCTTGACCGAGCGACTCATCACAGATTGCGAGACTAAAAATCTCTCAATTCACATTGTACCCGAATAGTAGTTACGATCCCCACGCCGAAGAGCTTAGACGCCGGGCGCAAATTTTTTACTTACCCGCGTACTTATTGGTCCACAGCACGCCTTCTTTGGCCGACGGCGCCTTGGCGCGGTCTTTGATGATGCCGGCGCCGACGGAAAAGTCGACTTGTACCAATCCTCCTGATTCATGCTGTCCGGAGGTGACACCGCTGGAAGGTTCAATCCTTCGCACCGGCGCTTCAGGCGGGTTTCTTTACTCCCAATCTCCGGCGCATCTCGTTGCTGGAAATTCCGCCTTCAGTGCGATGACGGGTGCGCGAGCGCTCGATCAAGGCCAGAAATTTCCGGTTGGTACTTAACGCAACGGTTTCCAGATCGGCGTTTTCGAGGGACACTAGTGCTGCAATCGGTTTCCCTTTACGGGTCACGATGACCGGTTCCTTTTTCACCCGAGTGGTATAGTCCGCCAGAGGAGCTGTTGCTTTCGATTTTTCGACGACCCTCATAGCTCAAATATGTCCTTTCCGATGCGCACAAGGTTTCGAACTTTGATACCGACCGCGCGAATCAGCACCAATTCCGGTTCTTCGTCAACATCATAATACACCCTCAAGTCGCCGATTCGTAGCTCCCAAGGAGCCAGTGAGTTAGGACGCAGGGGTTTACGGTTTCTGGTTTCTTTCGTAGGCGTGTGGGTGAGTTGCTCGTCGACGCTGTCCAAGACAGTAGCGCGCTGACGTGCGGTCAATCTACGCAAATGATCTTCTGCATCGGGTGAGTACTCAATACGATACGGCAATTTTAGGAGGACCTTTTTTCCGAAGAGGTGCAGTTAGCGAGAATCCATCAGGACTTGCTCGCATCCATCCAGAATCCGAAACCGCAGAGCCTAGACGCGAGACTCACCCCTATTTCGCGTACTTATTGGTCCAGAGCACGCCTTCTTTGGCCGACGGCGCCTTGGCGCGGTCTTTGATGATGCCGGCGCCGACGGAGAAGTCTAAAACTTTTTGCCAGCCTTCCGGATTCATGTTGCCCCAAGTTGGCATCGCCGGGGCGACCATCGAGTAGGCGAGCTCGAAGACGTTGTCGTCGAGCTTGGTTTTGTCCGAATAACGGTGCGCGCGCAGGGCTGCTTTGAACGCATCGGGATTGGTGTGGAAGAGCGCGCCGCCGCGCGAGATCGCGCGCGACACCGCGTTGGCCAGGTTGGGATTCTGCTCGGCCCAATCGGGACGCGTCATTAACACTTCATAAGGATAATTGGTCAGCTCGGTCACTTCACCGAGACCGAGCGGAATGAGCACGTAACCTTTGCCGGCCGCCTCGGTGACTTCAGCCGACGGCGGCGACTGCGCCAGCCCGTCCACGACGCCGTTCATCAGCGCGGCCGGTAGTTCGGTGCCGCCGAGATAGGCAAATTTTAGTTTGCTCGTATTCCCTTTTATTTTGCCGATGAGAAACTTAAAAATTTGTTCCGACACAGCTCCGGGGCTGGTGGCGCCGATCGTGCCGAGCTGCGTCAGCGCTTTGATTCGCTCGTTCAACGGGCTTTTGCGCGTGACGTTGAGTTTATCCGTGATCGCTTTGCGTATCGCGATGCTGAGCGTGAGGTTGCGATTGTGCGCTTGAAGCGCGATCAACGGCGCGCCTTCTATCTGCGCCAGCACCAAACCTTCCGAGCTCGACGCGCAAAAATGCGCCGAACGGCCAACGACGGCGTTTTGGCACGGCGCGCCGCCGCCCGCCGGCGTTATTTTGGCGCGCACGCCTTCCTCTTCGAAATATTTAAGTTGCTCGGCCACCCAGACCGCCGAGAACGCCATGTTCCCCACGGCGGTGAGAATATTGACTTCGGGTAGTTGCTGCGCCTGGATTTGAACCGGCGTCCATGCGGCAAGAGCGATTGCGGCGCTTAGAAACAGCGGACTGAAAATACTCTTTCGCGATTTCGTTGATGCCAATATTTTCATGCTGCGCGCTCCTCGTGCCGCAATGGTGGATTTTACCGTTAAGCTCGTGCTTTTACGGCTTGCCGACGTATTTGTTCGTCCAGAGCACGCCTTCTTTGGCCGACGGTGCTTTGGACAGGTCCTTGATGATCCCGGAACCCGTCGCGAAGGTCACTACTTTCTGCCAGCCGTCTTGATTCATGTCGCCCCAACGGGGTATCGCGTCGACAACCATCGAATAGGCCAAGTTGAAAATTTGCTCGTCGAGCTTTGTCGGATCGGAGAAGCGATGGGCGCGCAAGGCGGCTTTGGCTTGTTCCGGATTGCTGTGAAAGAGCGCCCCGCCGCGAGACACGGCGCGAGCGGCGGCAGTGGCGAGTTTTGGGTTTTGGTCGGCCCAATCGGGGCGCGCCATCAAGGCCAAGTACGGATAGTCGGTCAGCTCGGGAATCTCTCCCAGGCCTAAGGAAATGAGCACATAGCCTTTCCCGGCGGCCTCCGTGCCTTCGGGCGACGGCGGTGACGATGCAAAGGCGTCGATCACGTTGTTCATAAGCGCCGCCGGCAACTCGGTGCCGCCCAAATAGGCGAATTTGAGCTTGCTCGGGTCACCGCCGATTTTTCTTACGAGAAACTTGATGATCTGTTCGGATGCCGCTCCCGGACTCGTGGCGCCGATGGTGTCCAATTGGGTGAGTACTTTGATGCGGTCATTCAGCGGGCTTTTGCGGGTCACCTTGAATTTGTCGGCAATCGCTTTGCGGACGCCGATGCTCAGAGTCAGACTGCGGTTATGAGCCTGAATCGCGACCAAAGGGGCGCCTTCCAGATTTGCCAGGATCAGCCCCTCCGAGCTCGATGCGCAAAGTTGCGCCGAGCGACCGACGACCGCGGTTTGGCACGGCGCGCCGCCGCCCGCCACCGTGATTTTGGGACGAACTCCTTCTTGTTCAAAATATTTTAACTGCTCCGCGACCCAGACTGCCGAAAAGGCCATATTGTTGACGGCGGTAAGAATATTGATTTCGGGCAATTCCTTTTGCTGCGCCTCGAGCCGCGTCGGTGCTGAGGCAAGAACGGTTAAAAAGATGGTGATCGCGGCGAACGAACCGATGATAGTCTTAGGTTTGCCGATTGGCGTGGTCATGGCCACTTTCCGTTTCCTCTCATGCTCGAACGCGAAATCCGAAACACGAGACCTGTGACGTTCTGCGCTAGCCGGCTACGGCTTGCCGACGTATTTATTCGTCCAGAGCACGCCCTCTTTATTCGAAGGCGCTTGGGCCTCTTTGACAATACCCGCGCCGGTCGCAAAGTTTAGGACCTTTTGCCATCCCTCTGGGCTCATGGTGCCCCAGCGCGGCATGGCGCCGGCGACCATATTGTAAGAGAGATCAAAAACGCTCTCGTCTAATTTAACGCCGAGGCGGTGGTTGCGCAGCGCTGCTTTGGCTTCTTCGGGTTTGCTGTGAAACAGCGCGCCGCCGCGCGAAATCGCGCGGGAAACAGCCATGGCGATTTTCGCATTCGCCTCGACGTAATCCGGGCGAACCATGAGAACGTCGTAGGGATAATCGGTCAATTCCGGAATTTCTCCTTTTCCGAGTGGGATCAGAACGTAGCCTTTGCCGCTCGGCTCGGTGATTTCGGCGGACGGCGGAGAAAGCGCGTAGGCATCGATCACATTGTTCATCAACGAAGCCGGCAGTTCGGGCGCGCCGATGTAAACGAACTTGAGTACGGTGCCGCCCGCGCCGGCTTTTTTCACCAGGAATTTAAAAATCTGCTCAGAGGCCGCGCCCGGTCCGGTGGCACCGATGGTGCCCAATTGAGTCAGCGCTTTCAGCCGCGCGCCGATGGGGCTTTCACGTGTGACCCCGAGCTTATCGACGATCGCCTTGCGCAGGACGACGCTCAAAGTCATCGCTCGGTTATGCGCTTGAATCGCCATCGCCGGCGCGCCTTCGGCCCGCGCCAGAACGAGTCCCTCTGACGTGGAGGCGCAAAAATTGGTCGAGCGACCGACCACCGCGTTCAAACAGACAG
>JBEVIO010000240.1:0-5991 GCA_040510635.1 Binatia bacterium
CACTGTTTAGTTTGTTTTGGTCCATTCAGCCTCCTTGCGAGATCGATGAGGCCATACTTTTCGATATGACTGACAAGGGCACGGTGGCATGGGTAATATTCACGTCCTTAGGCAAGCGTGCACGCGGTCGGCTGTTGGTGGCAACAACGTCTTACCCGAGTGCAATGTACTCAGGAATAGACCCGGCGGATTGATGACACGAATTATCCACATGGTCCATCGACTTGCTAATTTTCCTCCGACTCGGCCGCGAAAGTCGCTGAAACAGTTGTTTGTGCGTCTTCAACTGCAAAATAAATTAAAAGGAAAAATAAACAACGGCAGGGAGGGTTTTTCGGCCACAGCAGATCCAGGCTAATCCGGTTGAATCGAACCGCAATCACTTCCACACGACAGCGATTAAATTTCGCTTCATCAGATGCAATCTTCCCTTTGGCCAAGATTGGCGCCGAGAGTGCTTCTCGAAGTAAATATGTCGAAGTAACGGCACTCTAGGCTATCCACTTCTAACTTGACAAGCACTCTCCAACGGTTGTACGCCAAGCGCCAAGGGGGCGAGCGGGTTATGAAAAATCTTTCAGGCGTAGGAGGGATCCTGTTCTTTTTGGCGCTAGCTGCTTCTGCTCGCGGCAATCCTTACTTAGCAAAGCCGGGTGAAACACCGGCGACGGTGCGCGTCGCGGCTTGTGCCATTACCGGTGGCTTTATTCATTTATATGCCGCGCTCGATTACGGTCTGTTCGATAAATACGGCATGAAGGTCGAATTCGTATCAATCCGCGGCAGCGGCGTTGCGTTAGCGGCGTTGGCCGCTGACGAGATTCAATTTCTTTATTGCGCCGCCGATGCAACGATACCCGGCATGGCGGCAGGCAGCGACGCCAAGCTCATCGCCGCTCCCCTCGTCGGCTTGCCGTGGGTGATGCTGGCGCGAAAAGACATCAAACGCGTCGAAGACCTGAAAGGCAAAAGTATCGCAGTAACGCGTCCAGGTGATCTGACCTTCCGGCTGGCGCGCGCAATGCTCAAGAAATTCAATCTCAGCGAGAGTGACGTGAGCATCCGCACCGTCGGCGGCACCGGGCAGGTAGAACCCTTCAACGCCATGCAAGCCGGTATCGCGGAAGCCGCTCTAGTGACGCCGCCGCTCGACGTTCGCGGGCGACGTAATGGCTTCAATGTGGTCTACCGTCTGAACGATCTCGGCGTTCCGGCGGTTTACAGTTCGCTACACACCAACGCCAAGACGCTGAAGGAGCGTTCGACTGTGGCCCAGAAGTGGGTTGCAGCGCTGGCGGAATCGATTCATTTCGTCGAGAAAAATCCCGACAAAGGCACAGCCGCCGTGAGTAAGGCACTCAAGCTCAACGATGCCGACGCGTTGCAGTCGGCGTACGATGCTTATGCAAAATTGCTCGTCAACCGCCGCTTGATAGTGCCGGAAAGCACAGTCGCCGGCGTGATCGACGTCGCGCGCGAGCAAGGCACCAACGTGCGCCGCAAAGCGGCAGAGATGATCGATAATCGTTTTGCCGAGGATTTGGACAGGAGCGGTTTTTTGAAAGAGATCTGGGGCACAGAAGTTATTCGTTAAAGGAGGCTCAATGATACGAGTGATCGCCACCCTGCTTGCGTATGCGGTATTATCTCTTCTCCCGGTGAGTGTGCACGCCCAAAGTTATCCGAAGCAAGCGATCAATCTGTTGATTCCCCTCGCTCCCGGCGATGCCACGGACGTGGCAGGACGCACGATCGGCGAAGGGCTGTCCAAGCTGCTCAAGGTGCCGGTTGTGGCGATCAACAAGCCGGGCGGAGGCGGCACGGTAGGCACCGACAGCGCGGTGAAGGCGCCCAAAGACGGCTACACAATCCTCATCACCAACAACGCATCACTCATCTACAATCGGATTCTCACACCCGAAACCGTTCCCTACGACCCATTCAAAGATCTGATCGCCCTCGGACTGGTGGCGCGCACGCCAATTATTCTTGCCGTCAACAGCAACGCGCCGTTCAAGAATTTCGCCGAGATGGCCGAGTACGGCAAGAAAAATCCGGGCAATGTCCGCGTCGGTACCGTCGGGCCCGGATCCGTCGGTCATTTTACCGTCGAGATCGTCAACTCGCTTACCGGCGCCGATATGACCATGATACCGTTCAAGGGCGCCGGCCCGGCGGTAACTGCTGCTCTGGGCGGTCATATTGAGGGCGCTGCCGCCGCTCAAGGCGTCGTGGCCGAGCACCTGAAAGCTGGAACTATGAGAGGAATCGTCGCATCGACCAAGATGCCTGAGTTTCCTCAGATCCCGACATTGACTCAATTGGGGTATAAGCAGAACCTGCTCGGGGTCTGGTCGGCATTTTTCGCACCGGCGGGCGTGTCCGCCGAAGTATCGAAGACGCTGATCGCCGCACTCGAAAAAGTGATGAAAGATCCTGCAGTAGGCTCCCGGTTAGCAAACCTGGGAATGGTTGCCGACTACGAGCCGCCTGAAAAGCTCATTGCAGAAATCCGCGAAGAACATCGCGCCGTCGAGCAGATCGCCAAGAAGGCGGGGCTGATTAAATAGCGCCGTGGCAATTGATTCTTTTTAGCGGTCGCCCTGCGTTTTCGTCATTCCGGCGCATGCCGGAATCCAGTAGTTTTTGTACTTGAAACAAGGATAAAACCTGGATGCCGGTTTTCACCGGCATGACAAACTTTGCGGGAAGGCGACGGCGTCGAGGGTCCCTCGGAGTAGACAAGCGCCCGTCGGCTTAATAGGCCGCACAGGCGCTTGGATGAAGGATCGTTTTCTTTGAACTTAGTTACAGATTGAGTAGCTTCGCCGCGTTCTCACCGCAGATCTTTTCTTTTTGACGCTTCGTCAGATCCGATCGTTCCATGATTCCCGAAACCGTGTGCGGAAATTCCGAATCGAAGTGAGGATAGTCGGTGGCCATCAGGATATGATCTTCGCCGACTTCTTTGAGCGATTGACTCATATCGCCTTCGTCGGCTTCGCAGGTGACGTAGCAGTTGCGTTTGACGTACTCCGACGGCGGCATTTTGAGCTGGCCAGAGATCTGCGGAAAATCCTTGGCCCATTCCCAGTCGTCGTCCATGCGGTGCATCCAGTAAAGCGGCCATTCGGCGCTGCACTCGAAGAACGCTACTTTGAGCTTGGGAAACATTTCAAAAACCCCGCCGAGCACAAGGGCGACCAAAGCCGGGGTGCAGTTCATCACGCGGCCGAGCACGTGCGTCTTGAAAAAATTATCGAAACGATCGGTCAAATCGCCATTGCTATTGGGATGACAGAAAAGCGGCACGCCCAACTCTTCAGCCGCCTGATAGTACGGATAAAAACTCGGATGATCGACGTTGCGTCTGCCAATATAAGGCACGAGATGAGACGCCTTGAACCCGAGCTCCTTCACGCAACGGCGCAGCTCATTGGCCATTTCTTCCGGACAGCCGGCCGGCGCCATGGCCACCGGCAGAAACACGTCTTCATGGCCTTTCACCAGTTTTTTAACCCAGTTGTTGTACCCTTGTGCGCAAGCGAGTCCCAGGCCGCCGACGTTTTCCGTGGCGACGTTAATGCCCGTGGGAAAGAGGATCTGCTTATCGAGACCTTCCTTCTTGATGTCGTTAAAGCGAAACTCCATGTCGTGGCCGGCGATCTGGCGCGCCGCAATCTCACCGTTGCGCCAGTTCACTTTGGGATCGTAAATGTAAGGATGGCGATGCGCCGCGCGGCCCTGGGGATCGCCTGGATCGAGTTGATGAATCCACTTGGTATTATGATTTCTACCCTCGCCGGCCTTTTGCGGCGTGAAGCGCGCGTAGGGCTCGGGGAGATTATAAACTTCATCCATGAAGTAGCCTTCACGCAAATGGGAATCCAGATCGATAATCATAGAATCCTCCTTCTGCCTGGGTTTAATCTATTTTCCGCCTAACATAGAGATAAACGAGCGGTCAATCATATCTTCCAAAGTTACTTTCTTTTTGATTCTGCCGGTGCGGAATTCCTCATCGATGACGACCGGGATCACCTTCTCGGCGATCTGGCCGTTGAGCGGAAACGATTCGCGGTATTCGTCGTAGCCTGCGGGAGCATAGGCCGGATCCATCTTCACGTATTTTTGCATGATTCTCACCGCCTCGCTCTTGTTGTCGCGGGTGTACTTGACGCCCTTCTGGTAGGCGCGGAGAAATTTTACCACCTGATCTTTTTCTTTGGCGAGATAGGACTCCCGGGCGGCAAGAGTCTCGTACGGCCATTCCGGAAAGATTTCCTTCAGGTCGAGGAGCTTATTGTATCCTTGCGATTTGGCGATTTCAGTCACCGGAAACCATACCACCGAAGCGTCCACGCCTTTGGCGCTCAATGCTGCGAAGCGCGCCGGCGTGCTGCCGATCTGGAGAATGGTCACCTCCTTGTCATCGACACCGAAGTGACGCAGCGTGGCGCGAGTGAGGAAATCCGTCAGCGAACCGAAACGGCTGATCGCAAATCGTTTGCCTTTGGCCTGCTTCATCGACTTAAAGTCCGGCTGTGAGTAAAGCTGAAACGGCATGAGGTTGGAGATTCCCCAAAAATTCTTCACGTCGATGCCTGCGGCGCGTCCGCCGATGGTTTCGACGAAAGCGCTGCCCATGATCTGCACGTCGCCGCCGATGAGCGCCTGCAAATTAGTTGCGCCGGCGTTGAATAGAACCAGCAGAACGTCGAGTCCTTCGTCTTTGAAGAAACCTTTAGCTTCGGTAACGTAGACGGGCAAAAAGGCCACGTTCACGGAAGATAGCCCGACTACGATTTTTGCAGCGCTCTTGGATGGAACCACGCCACACAACAGGAGCGTTATCACGAGCATTGCCAAGGTTCGTCTCATTACTGTCCTCCTTTGGATTGGGGCCTAAAGTTTCTGTATCACTTTTTCGCCGAACCGGCGCATGGAAACGAGAATCTCATCCTGAGGCAAGCCCGGCGTCCAGTCGAAGCGAGGCAGCATGTATGAAATTCCCAAACGCTCTTCATATTCGTGAATCTGGTCAATGCATTCCTCGGGCGAACCGAGAATGAAGCGGCCCTTGGCCAGCTTGTCGAAGGCCCAGCTTAATTCGTTCGGGTCATTCATCGCTTCGTTTTGCTTCCATTTGACGTAGATTGCGCGATAGAGCTGCTCTAAGCAGGGGCGCGCCTTGCTTACCGCTTCTTCTCTAGTGTCGGCCACAAAGGTTTCACGGATGATGGGTATCGCCGGTTGCCCAGGCTTGCCTGCGGCGCTCCAGGAGTCGCGACAGAGTACGACCTGCCGTTGCAGCTCGTCGATGGCGGAATGCGGCCCGATCATCCAGCCGTCGCCGACTTGCGCCGCGCGGTTTACCGCTGCGTCGGTATTGGCGGCGATCCAAATCGGCGGCCGTGGTTTCTGCAAAGGCTTAGGATCGACGCTGACGTCTTTTAGCTTGAATGCTTCTCCGGCGTAGCTGACCCGGTCTTCGGTCCAGAGCTTTTTGATAATCTCGATGCCCTCGATAAAACGAACAAAGCGCTGTTTCTTGGTCAAATTGAATGCGTTCAGCTCTTCGTCGCGGTAGCCCAGACCGAAGGCGGCAAAGGATTTGCCGCCGCTGAGCACGTCGAGGCTCGCAAATTCGCTCGCCACGGTCACTGGATGACGCAGGCCGAGCAACATCACGGCTGTGCCGACCGCGCAGTTTTTCGCCTCGGCGCACAAGCGCGCGAGCGCCGGCACCTGGTTGAGCCGTTGTAAACCCGGAATGTTGTAATGATCTCCCATGGAAAATGCGTCGAAGCCGACGGCGTCGGCGATCCGCACCTGTTCGATCAACGTCGGCAACAGTGACCTAGCCGGCTTGTCGATGGCAACCTGGGGATTGAGCTGGAGGCAAAATTTCACGGCGCTACTCCTGATAACGATGCCACTCGATCTTCACCGATCGCATTTTCTTTTCAGCCTGGGCGATAAGAACACTGC
>JBEVIO010000241.1:0-3135 GCA_040510635.1 Binatia bacterium
GTGATTTCCGAAATGGTCGGCAGCACGGACGGCATTGGCTACTTTATTCTCGACGCGCAGCGAAGGTTTAGAGTCGCGCAGATGTACGCCGGCATGTTTTCCTTGGCACTGCTCGGCTACCTGCTGAATCAGCTTTTCGATCTAGTGTATCGACGGCTGCTCGCCTGGCACTGGGGGATGGTGCGGGGAAAGGATGAAGGATAGAGGCAAAAGGATAGAGGCTTTATCCCTTATCCTTCCGCCTTTTGCCTTTCATTAGACCACGTGCATGCCGCCGCCCGGAGGTGGTGTCGGTTGATTTTTGCCTGGAAGCCATTCTACTTCTTTGCGCGGGCTGTTGCCTTTGACCGCGAACTTGGCGCGGCCCATGTTGGCGAATTCGATTTCGATTGTGTCGCCGGAATTCACCGGCTTGAGCCCTTCATGGAAGGTGCCGGTGGCGATGATATCGCCGGGGTTGAGCCGGACGAAGCGAGTCAGCCAGCTTATCTGATTGGGGATCTTATGCGCCATTGATCCGGTATTGTAGTTCTGCCGGGGCTCGCCGTTGGTCCATGACTTGACATTGACATTGTGTGGGTCCGAGATTTCGTCTTTGGTGATGATCCACGGGCCGCAACAACCATGGGAATCCTGTCCCTTGGGTACAAACTGCGTACGCCGCACCATGCCGCGGGTTGAAATATCAAAGAACGGCACATAGCCGAATACATAATCCAGAGCCTTATTCTCCGGCACGTCCTTGGCTGTTTTACCCATAACGAAAGCGAACTCGGCCTCGGGCTGATAGACCACACTGGCGGGAATGTCGCGCAGCTCGACCGTGCCGTCCGGTCCCACCAGATCGGGAGACTTGTAGAAATATTCGTTAGGAAAATTGTCCGCGGTCCGCTCGGGGCGATCGATATAATTGCTGAAGGCGGCGATGCACTTGCTCGGCCGCGGCAGCGGGCAACGAAGCTGCACGCTGTCCAGCGGCACGCCGCTCTGCTCCGCCATGATTTTTTCAAAACGACGGCGATACTTGCGCCAGCCTTCGATAATCTCTTCCATGACCCGCTGCGGTCCCTTGGCCTTGCGCGCGCTGACGCTGTCGCTCACGTCGACGACCATGTTGCCATCTTTGATGACGCCGATTCGATCATCGTTGAATCTCAGGATTTTCAATTGCGTCTCCTCTCCGAGCGAATTTCGGCATATCATTGCGATAATGAGCCGGAGTTGTCAAACCGAGGCCGCGCCCAATCATGCCGTGGGTACGTGGCGTCATCTTTCAAATTCTTGCGTGTTGGTGTAATCGATTCGAAGGAGGAAACATGCTGCTGATCAACAACCAGGAAGTGGAAAAGCTATTCACGATGAAAGATTGTCTCGAAGCGTTGGAAGACGCCTACGACGATCTGCTCATCGGCGATGCGGTGTATCGGCCGCGCTTGGATCTGTGGATGCCCTGCGAGCGGCCGGACGGCTACTGGCGCTGGGGCACAATGGAAGGAGCCAGCCGCAAGATCGGCGTGTTCGCGATTCGCATGAAATCCGATGTGGTTTATTGGCCCAAAGGCGAGACGGAAGAAAAATATTGCATGCAGCCGGGCACCTGGTGCGGTTTGATCATGGTGTTTAGCGTGCGCAACGGCGAACCGCTGGCGATCATCAACGATGGGCTCTTGCAGCATATGCGCGTGGGCGGCTGTGCCGGCTTGGGCGCGAAATATTTATCGCGCGCGGATGCCTGCGATGTCGGCATCTTCGGTTCCGGTGGCATGGCGCGCAGTTATCTCGAAGCGTTTTACGAAGTGCGTACGCTGCGGCGGGTGAGAGTCTACAGCCCGACCAAGGGGAACCGCGAGAAGTTCGCCAGAGAAATGACCGGTAAGTTGGACATCGAAGTGGTCGCTGTCGACACTCCGGAAAGGGTCGTGCGTGAAGCCGATATTGTCGCGACCTGCACGGATTCGACACAAACGATCTTCGATGAGCCTGACTGGCTGAAAGAGGGCGCGCATATCACCTCCGTGCGTGCCTGTGAGATCGGCCCCCGCGTGATCAAGCGCTGCGATCTTTCGGTCAAGCTCGGCAAGAACACCATCGAGGCGATGGACGAAGGCATGATCCGCTTGCACGGCAACGTCGGCTACATCGCCGGACAACCTGAGGAGCGGGCACGCATTCCGAACCCGACCGTGGACAATTACAAAGGCGATTACTTTAAGTACTTCATGGATGTCAGAGCGGGAAAAGTTCCGGGGCGGGTAAATAACCAGCAGGTGACGTATTTTATCAATGCCGGCACGCAGGGACTTCAGTTCGCCGCCTGCGCCGGGAAAGTTGTCGAGCTCGCCAAGCAAAAAAAGGCCGGGCGCGAGCTACCAACGGAGTGGTTCTTGCAGGATATTCGGGATTAAGAGCGTCTAGCGTCTAGAGTTGGATGTCTCGGGTTTTTTTTGTAACGCTGAAAGAAGCTGAGCCGCGAGACCCAAAACCGACTTAATATCCCAGATCCTCGATCTCCTCTTCGTCCATGCCGAAATAGTGCGCGATCTCGTGCAACACCGTCAGACGAATTTCCTCGCGCAGCTCTTGGAGATCGGGAAAATCTTCGAGCAGGGGTTCGGCAAAGATGGTAATTTTATCGGGCAACAACGGCGGATCGAGACTGGATCGGTCTGGGAGTGGGATCCCCTGGTAAATGCCGTATAGGGTGTCGTGCCGCGGATCGAGCCCTTCGGCGCGCAGCAGCTCGATCGAAGGCCGTTCTTCAACGACGAATTCAACGTTCAACAACCGCTCGCGAAACGAGCGCGGCAGGCGATCGATGACTCGGCCGACTTCTTTCTTGATTTCCCGGTAATCCAACGTCCGCAAGTGTCGCGCAAATGTTTTCTCGCTTCAAGCTTCTCGGGTTATCCTTATTGACCTTGGCGGCTTTAATGTTTTTCGGCTGTGCAGGTCCTCTGACTTCCGCGCCGATGACGGCTCCATCAGAGCCGGCGCGCTTTGGCGACGATCTCGATGCCGATTCATTGCGCGCGGCGGTGCGTTACAGCCTCGAGTATCTGGAAAAATTGCCGCCGGATCACGTCGTCGGCGTGCAGCCGCGTCACTTTACCGCACAGGAGATCATCGCTTCGCTCA
>JBEVIO010000242.1:0-4348 GCA_040510635.1 Binatia bacterium
TCAGACCGGACAGAGAATCGATCGCTACGTAAGAAGCCGTGGATTTTTTTTCTTTAACGCGGATGGCGCGAATCGCCGGGTCGAGCGTTTCGTTCGTGTGGCGTTGGTAAAAGCATTGTTTTGTATGTCCTTCGGGACAGCGGACCAGCGTCAGCGGCCGTCCGACGGCGTGCGGCAGCATCGAGTCCGCGATTTTTTCATAATAGCGTGCGAGATCGAGCTTGGTTATTCCTTGCTCGGGATAGAGAATACGGTCGGGATGGGTCAGTTTGATTCCGGCAATCTCAATTTCCACGTTAGCACCCTGACGCGAGGTGGTGACTTTGGCGGTGGGAGCTTCTTGTTCGCGCTGAACTTTGGCCGCCGGTTTATCTTCTCGCAGCCCTTTGAAGGACGGATGGCGCAGCAGCTTGTCTTTGGTCCAACCGGTGAACGCCACTTCGCCGACAAGCTTGGGTTTGATCCAGTGGACACCGCGGGCTTGCCCGCGTGGCAGCGCTTCGGCAAAGGGTGGCGAACTGACTTTCAGCTTGTCCATACGCGCGCGCAAATCCCATAAACTTGTTTCGGTAAACCCGGTGCCGACACGCCCCGCATAATGTAAAGATTTACTATCGTCATAAACACCGAGCACTAGCGCGCCAAATCCCGAACGCGAACCGGCCGGATCGGTGAATCCGGCGATAACAAACTCCTGGCTGTGCACACACTTGATTTTTGACCAATCGCGGCTGCGGCCAGGACGGTAAGGCTGATCGAGTCGCTTCGAGATAATTCCCTCGAGTCCGGTTTGGCAGGCCTTGCCGAAAAGCTCGTCACCCTGGCCGATCCAATGGTCGCTGTAGCGGATGAGATCCGACCCACTGGGTTGGATCTTAGCGCCAAGGAGTTTTGCCAGCGCCTCTTTACGCGCGAGGAGCGGCAAAGCGGTAAGGTCCCGGCCGTCTAAATAAAGCAGATCGAAAATGAAATAAACGAGCTTGACCGGTTCATGTTCTCTCAGCGAGTTTTGCAGAAGCTGAAAATCACTTGTGCCGTCTTCTTTGAGCGCGACGATCTCGCCGTCGAGAAATGCTTGGCGTACCGGCAAATCCTTGAGCGCATCCGCGCATAGCCTAAAGCGCGAGGTCCAATCGTGGGCTTCCCGAGTCAGTAATGAAACCCGGCCTTCATCGATGCGGCCAAGAATTCGATAGCCGTCGAATTTTATTTCGTGCAGCCAATTTTCTCCATGCGGAACTTGGTCTACCAGAGTCGCGAGCTGCGCTTGATAAAACGCGGGGAACTTTGCGCTTTTGGCAGCTGTGACGAGCGCCGGCGGCTTGATTTTGGCGCGCCGCTTGGCGCGAGCCGCGCCGGCGCCGTTGCTTGTCCCAATTTCTTCAATCAGGCGCCCGGATTTAACGCTTGCCGGTTGCGCCTCTTCAATGTCGCCCTGGGCGGCCTTATCGTCCCTTTCTTTGATGAGCAGCCAATTTTTATCTTCTGCCCGGTTCTTTCCTTTCATGCGCACCAGAGTCCAACCGCCTTTGAGTTTCTTGCCCTGTAAATGAAACTTGAGCATGCCGCGGCGTCGGCCTTCGATCGGATCATTCACCGGCTGCCACGTGCCGCGGTCCCAAACGAGCACCGAACCGGCGCCATATTGACCGGCGGGGATCGTTCCTTCGAAGTCGCCATAGTCAATCGGATGGTCTTCGACTTCAACGGCCAAGCGCCGATCTTTTGGATTCATGCTGGGGCCTTTCGGCACGGCCCAACTGGCTAACACACCGTCCATTTCCAGACGGAAATCGTAATGCAGCCGGCGCGCCGCGTGCTTTTGTACGACGAAGGATAAATTCTTTGCTTTCCGGGGGAGCTTTTTCCCCGCCGGTTCAGAGGTTTTATTGAAGTCGCGTTTGCGGTGGTAGGTTTCTAAGTCCATGGCGGGGCGCGGTTTGCAATATGAGTCTGCTAACCGGCTTTGCGCTGCCGCGCCGGCTCGTGTTTCTTGCCGGCCTGCTTTACGCTCTGTCGCAACAGATGCATGATGTCAATGACCTTGCCGCGTTGCGGAGCGCGCGCGGACGGTTTCGCGGATTCGACAACCTTAGTCTTGCCTGACTCTACTTTCTGCTCGACGATTTTCATTATATCCTCGCGATATTCATCGCGGTATTTCTCCGGATTCCATTTGCTCGCCATGGCGTCAACAAGCTGTTCGGCCATTTTGATTTCCTGCGCGGAGATGCGCGCGTTTTTGCTCCCGACTTTTGGCAGATCGAGCGTCGCTGGATCACGAAGCTCGTCATGAAAGCGCAACAAATTTAAAACTAATACGGGGCCATCGGCAAATAATGCCGCCAAATGCTCGCGCGTGTGAATGACGACTTTTGCGATTCCCACTTTTTGCTTCTTGCTCAGGACCTCGCGAAGCAGAGCGTAGGCGCGATGGCCATTCTTGAGCGGTTCGAGGTAATAGGGTTTGTCATAGTAGATCAGGCTGATCTCGGCCGCATCGACAAAGTCCGTGATCGAGATGCTTTGCGTGGCCTCGACGTTCGCGAGTGCAAAGTCGTCGTCTGAGAGCGCGACATATTCGCCTTTTTGATATTCGTAACCTTTGACAATCTCATTCCACGGCACTTCGCGGCCGGTGTTTTCGTTCATGCGCCGATAACGCACACGGGAAAAATCGCGCTTATCGAGAAGGGCGAAATCGAGACCCCCAGATGTTTCGGCGGAATGCAAGCCAACGGGAATGTTGACCAAACCGAAATCAATCGTGCCTTTCCAGATAGCGCGCGCGCTGCCTGTGCGCTTCGGCGCAGTTCTGGATTTTTTCGCTTTCGCCCTTTTTCGCGCCATCGAAAAAACCTCTATGAAATCGGTTTCTTGTTTCGGGTTGTACAGGCGGCGCCGCTGCGCCGCCTTACCTTAGTCGTGCGCCCCCGCGATTCCGGGTCCGGCGTGACGTGCGGCCTGCGCTTTCTGCGATTCCGCGTTCGACGAGCCATAATTTTAGAATAGGCGGCGCGTGACTGTTTTAGTCATGCGAATAAAATTTCGGCATATCACCGCCGGCCTACATTAACGCTTGGGCTCCGCGGGCTCGGAGATTTCTTCAAGGGTTTCGCCGGTCAGATCTCGGTCGCCGACGTGTACCGCAATGTCCGCCAAGCTGACGATGCCGACCAGCTGTTTGTCTTGATTTAAAATAGGCAGTCGCCGAATCTGGCGGGCCTCCATAAGAATGACCGCTTCGTCGACTGCTTGGTCTTCGAGGCAGTAGGCGATATCGGTGGACATCACTTCGTTTACCTTGGTCTTGCTCGGGTCGCGTCCATCCGCCGTAGCTCTGATCGTGATATCGCGGTCGGTCAGCAATCCCTTCAAACGATCGCCGTCGCAAACGGGGATTAAGCCGACGTCGAGTTTTTTCATTTTGGTGGCGGCCTCCTTCAAGGATGCATTGCCGTTCACCACTTCCACGTTACGAGTCATAATATCTCTCAATTCCATAAACAATCCCCTTTCATTGAATGGCCAGTTGGTTTCGACTTATCAGAGAGAGCAATTGCGCCGTTTAAAGTCGCAACAGACATGCCAGCCGTTTTCCAGTAATTAGCTTTTGACCGGCGTCCTAATTGGCGAAAACAAAAGAGTATGTGCGGCTGCAAGGATTTCGGCTCGATGTTCGACATAGGATGTCTCGGAGTTTTTCATACAGAGACTCTCTGCGGAGGTGGGATTTCCCCAACAATGTAGGATTTTTTGGTATCGGAGCGAACCGCAGCGTATTTGAGCGTTCAAGGACTTTCAACAGCGGTGGCGTCCTGGCATTTCGCTTGCTGACTGGCAGTGCGGAGGTGTTTATGAATCCAATCAGTCGCGGAATTCATTTTTTCGCACTGTCGGTATTTATAGCGGCATCAGGTTGTGAAAGCGTTGCCCTCATGCCGAGGCCGGATGTCGATCAAACCGATAGCCGTCGCCCTACATACGGTCAGGATCAATACAGTCCGAGCGCGAAACTCGACCGCGCGGCGAGATCGTCGGCACGGTGGAACGGATCGATTGAAGTGCGGCGGGAAATTTCTGTGCGCACGAACGACCAACGCAACGTCGTTCTCAAAATTGATCCGCGCACGGTGGTCTTCGATCGAGATCGGGAATTCTCCGTGGTTGATCTTCGCAATGGTGACGTAGTTCGGCTTGAACCTAGCCGCGGTGACTATGTCGACGTGATCCGACTAATCGAGGCGAGCCGGTCGTGAGTGGGTGCCGGGCCTGTTCGTCATCCCGGTTTCAGATTTGGAGCAACATGCGTGCCGGTTCCTCGATCAGATCTTTGATATGTTTCAAA
>JBEVIO010000243.1:0-8491 GCA_040510635.1 Binatia bacterium
TCAGCCTTTCAGGGCCGATAATTTCTAGATTTTTGAGGCCATTTGCTGTCCCTCGCCGATGCAGTTCCTCTAGGCGCGGCAGCTCTTCATCGCTGGTGGCGACGACGACCTTGCCGCAGATCTCGTACGGCACGGCATTTTCATCGCAGAACGCCATCAGCTCTTTGCGGCCGGCGACGCAGGAGCGTGCTTTTAGAGATCCGGGACGGTAATAAAGTCCGGAGTGGATGACGCCGCTGTTGTTGCCGGTTTGATGGCGCGCGATCTCGGCTTCTTTTTCCAAGATGAGCAGACGTAAGCTTGGATGCGCACGGATGAGCTTCAGGGTGGTGGCGAGACCGAGGATGCCACCGCCGACGATCGTGAGGTCATACTGCGAAGCCATGAATTCGTGAAAGTCAATTTATAAATCGAGCAGTTGCCGAGAATTTCTTTCCATGAAACCTTTCACATGCTCGGGATTGGACTGCGCCAAGATGGCGTTAAAGCTTCTATTTAGACGATCGAGCCCGCCGCAATAGTCGGATCCGAACACCATGTTGCTCTCGCCCATCTTGTCGATGAGAAACGACAGCGTCCGGGCATCGGAGCTGGCGCAGTCGATAAGAAAGTGTTCGAGGAAAATTTCCGAATAACGCCGCTCGCCGTTAGGCCCTTTGTGCTTCCAGAAAAAACGGTGGAGCAAGAGCGGCAAGCCGCCGCCCGAGCTGCGTATGACAATTCTCAGGTTCGGGTAGCGATCGAACAAGCCGCTCGCGATCATGCGCAAGCAACACTCGGCGACTTCGCCGTCCGACAGCACGGCGTACGCGACGCCTGCGCCGCCGTCTTCGAGACGGGCGAGCGACGGATCTTGCGCGGTGCGGGCGCCGTGCATAAAGATCGGCAAGTTGAGCTCGGCGATCTTTGCGAAGATGGGATCCATCTCGGGCGTGTCGACCAGCATCTTGCCGTCGACGTGCGGGTAGAGCAGCACGGCGCGAAAACCTTGCTTCGCTGTCCGGTCGATCTCCGCTACCGAGGCGGCGATGTTCTTGAGCGATAGCGCGGTGACGCCCAACAAGCGGTCTTTATGGCCTTCGAGCCTCTCGGCGAGCACGTTGTTCGACATACGCACGATCTCGAGCGCTTGCTCCGGCGGTAATTGATCCGCATAGACGCCGGCCCCCTGACAAATAAGCTGCACATCGATTCCCGCTTCATCCATCTCCCTGACGCGCCGGGAAAAATCCGGCGAATCCAAGGCATCGATGTGAGGCCGCTTGCCGGTGAGATCCTTGATTCGTTCGGAAATTTCGGGAGCCGTATGGTGCGCGTGCCAATCGATATTGGTTGCCATGGTGGATCTCCTTTTATCGGATATGACAAGTTCGGAATACTGCGGGCCGGAGAGGGAGTCAAGGGAGGATTGGCAATCGCCGGGAGCGCCATTTTCATTGGCCCATGCCGGCGACCGCTCGGATCGCATGGCAGCGCTCGTGATGATCAAAAAACGCACCCCGAGAACAGCGCGAAGCCTATCTTGGCGTTTCTTCTTTCGTCGCGACGAAGTCGGTCTTGTTTCTGAGCCGGCTGATCAGCTCTTCGTAAGATGAGTGGGAAATGACCCGGTTGAATTGCGAACGGTAGTTGTTGACCAGGCTGATATTCTCGGCAACGACGTCGTATACCTTCCATTCATTGCTGACCAAATGAGCTTTGTAGTTAATCGAATACTCTTCGCCTTTGGCGGTCACAATTTTGCTCGCGATATCGGCATAGATGCCGTCGACGCGCTCGCTGACGTAGATGATTTTTTCGTCGGTGTAGGACTCGATGATGCCGGCATAGGCGCGCTCGAGCACGTCGGTAAAGAGCCGGACGAACTCGTCTTGCTCCTGGGGCGTGCGCCGGCGCCAATTCGCGCCGAGGGCGCGTCTCGCCATCTCGGTGAAATCGAAGCGCGCAAACAGAATTTGTCTCAGTTGATCACGGCGATCGTTGAGCTTGGCCGGCGGCTTAAAACGCGGGTCGCGCAAAACCGTGAGCGCTCTGTCGACGGTAGCCTTAATCTGATCGGTGGGCAGGCCCGCGCGGGCGTCACCGGCGGCGAGCGCCAAAATCAAGAGTAGCAATCCGGCTGTTTGGATCAGTTGTTTACTTCTGCGCATCATCTTTCTTCCCGCTTTTCGATGTAAGATCGCCACCGACTATTTTGCCGATCAAATCCGGTATGTCCGGCGGCGATTCAGTTTCCCTGACTTTGCCGCCGGGGGAGATGATCTTGTCGGAGGCACCCGGCGTAATGAGAACAAACTTGTCACCGATCAGGCCGCGAGCGCGCACTGAGCCAATCACGTCTTCTTGCAGTTTCACGCCATCATTGATGCGCAGCGTTAGCCGCGCCCGATCGTCTTCCGATAAGCCCAACGCTTCCACCCGGCCGACCTTCACTCCTGCGATTTCCACCGGATCGCCGACCTTTAAACCGGCCACCGAGGGAAAATCGGCCACAACAGTATAACCGCTCGCGCCGAACACTTCCAGCTTGCCGAGCTTGATGGCAAGATAGCCCAAACAGGCGATGCCCACCAACACAAACAAGCCGACGATCATTTCTGTGCGCGTGTGATTCACGAGTCAACGTCTCCTATAGCACGGTGATCGGTCCTTCGGTGTCTACTTGCAGGAATTGCCGCACCACGGGATTTTTCGAAGCGATAAATTCCTCTGTGCTTCCGGCCTCGATAATCGAGCCGTTGGCGAGCAGGGCGACACGGTCGGAGATCCTGAATACTTCCGGGATATCGTGACTGACAATCGCCCCGGTAAAATTAAACTTAGCGTGCATTTTACGAATCAATTGATGAATGCTTTTTCCAAGCAACGGGTCCAGTCCCGTGGTCGGCTCATCGAATAACATGATTTCGGGCTCGGTCACCAACGCGCGCGCCAAGCCGGCGCGTTTCTTCATGCCGCCGCTGACTTCGGCGGGATATTTATAGCCCATGCCAGCGAGACCAACCTGCGCCAGGCTTTCGTTGACTTTTTTTTCAATCTCCGGCTCCTTGAGCTTCAGATGTTCCCGCACGGGAAAGGCGACGTTGTCAAAGATCGTCATCGAATCAAGCAGCGCCGCTCCTTGAAACAGCACGCCGAACTTTCGCCGCATTTCGTTAAGCCCGGTCTCGCGGAGTTTCGTGATATCTTTTCCATCCACCAGGACGCCGCCTCGATCGGGCAGCAACAGAGCATTTAAGTGCTTCAACAAGACCGTCTTGCCCGAGCCGCTGCCGCCGATGATCGTCGTAATCTTGCCGGTTTCGAGCTCAAGGTTTATGCCTTTCAGCACCTCTTGGCGACCGAAGGCTCTGTGCAGATCGACGACGCGAATCATGAAGTTAGAGCATGATCGATGTCATGAAATAATTCCAAACCAGGATCATGACGAAGCAAAGCACGACCGATTCGGTGGTTGCCTGACCCACTCCCGTGGCCATCGGCGGAGCGTGAAAACCTTTGTAACAGCAAATCCAGGTGATGATGAGGCCAAAACTCACCGATTTCAAAAAGCCGCTCAGGACGTCTTTGAAAACGACGCTGAGCTCCATGCCGGCGAAATAGCTGCCGGAGCTGACGCCGAGCAGTTGGACACCGACGACGAAAGCGCCGTAAATCGCCACGACATCGAAGATCGCCGTCAAGAGCGGCATGGAAATCAAACCGGCCAGAATGCGCGGCGAGACGAGGTATTGGATCGGGTTGATCGCCATCGAATAAAGCGCGTCGATCTGCTCGGTGACTTTCATGCTGGCGATTTCCGCGGCCATGGCCGAGCCGGTCCGGCCCGTGACCATGAAAGCGGAGAGCACCGGGCCGAGCTCGCGGAGAATGCCGAGGGCGACCGCCGAGCCGAGAAAATTTTCCGCGTTGAATTTTCTAAGACTGTAATAGCCTTGCAGACCCATGACCATGCCGGTAAAGACGCCCGACAAAATCACCACCGAGAGCGACTCCACGCCGATCGTGCGAATATGGTGAATGATCAAACGGACTCGCGACGGCGGCCGGAAAGCCCAGGCAAAAGCCGAGAGCAGAAACAGGAAGGTTCGTCCCGTGGCGGCCGTGTACTCGATCGTATAACGGCCGATTTGACCGATTGGAGAAAACATAATTTGTGTTGGAATGGTTTATATTACCAGAGACAGGCTATTAACAGAATAGTCAGCGCTTTTTCAAGAATCGGCGCCTCTTGGCGCCGGTCGAGGACGTCGTGAACTCATCGAGCGAAACATTGGACGCGCTTTTCAACGGGCGATTGACCCTTTATCAAAGCCGCGCCGGCTATCGGTTTTCCCTCGACGCTTTGCTCCTAGCGCACTTTGTTACGATCAAACAGGACGATAAAATAATCGATTTGGGAACAGGAAACGGCGTGGTCCCGTTGATTCTCGCCGATTTGTATCCGTCGATCCAGGTGACCGGTGTCGAGCTCCAAGCAACCCTGCTCGAGCGCGCCCGTCGCAACGTTCAAGTTAATCGACTCGAAGGCCGAATTCAAATTATCCCCGGCGACGTACGCTGCGCTGGCAAGATGGCTAGTCCCGCCAGTTTCGATGTCGCGGTTTGCAATCCACCCTATCGCCAGCCGGGCAGCGGCCGCCTCAGCGTTGACGTTGAACGTCAGGTTGCGCGTCACGAGATGAGGGGAGGATTGAAAGATTTTATTGTTGCCGGGGCTTTCCTGCTGCGCGCGAAAGGTCGCATGGCACTGGTTTATCCGGCGCTGCGCTGTGTCGATCTCCTAGCCGCGATGCGTGCAGCCGGAGTCGAGCCTAAGCGATTGCGCATGGTTCACTCATTCGCGCCGACACGAGCCTCGTTGGTTTTGGCGGAAGGGGTCAAAGGCGGTCGCAGCGGCCTGGAGGTGTTGGCGCCGCTGGCCATTTATCGGCGCGGCAAAGATTATACCGACGAAGTCGCCGCAATGATTGCCGGCGCGCGCGAATGACGACTGGATTCTATCCTTACAGCACTCACTGATCTCAGACGCTAAATTTTTGGCTGGCGCCGCGCGTAGCTTTTTAGGAGCTTCTTAAACGCGGCGCGAATCTCGGGGTCTTCGATGGACTGCAAAAATTCCTCATTGACCGGATGGTCATTTTCTTCCGCTTCGCATGACTCGGGGGAATCGGCCGCGTCTGGCTCCGCTTCGTCAATCCGCCCCACCATGAAGAAAATATTTTTGACGATCTCGCCGTTGAGGCGCTGGTTTAACTTGCCGGCGATCATCTCTTTCATGAATTGCAGCTCTTGCATCCACACCGGGCTCGACACCTTTATGAACAAAGTGCCGTTACGAATCTTTTCAGGCTGGGCATTACGCGCGATCATCTTGCCGACAACCTCGCGCCAAATCGGCCAGACGCCGTACTCATCTAAGCGCGGCGCCAGATCGAAACGCTTCAACGATTGCTCAAGCACGGCGCCGATGCTTTCTATTTGTGGGGTCTTTTTGGTCATTTTGCGCCCAAAAAACGTTAACAGAAGTGAGCGAGCGACGCCAGAGCGCTAAACAGCCTTCCGCGAAGTTCCCAGAAGTTGCCAAAGCCGGCGAAAAAACACGATAAATTCCGACTGTGAAAATTATCATTGACAAAACTTGGATTTGTTTTTAAAACTACAAAATCTAGTGCATTTCTAAATTGACCACACAACATATTGGGTAAATTAAAGCGGAAGGGAGAACGCGAACGATGGCTACGGGGACTTCTCAGGCGGCCGAAACGGGTGTCTCGAAAGGGACGGCGGCGAAGGCAAAAACCGGGTTGAAAATAACGCGCTATTTTAGCCGGGCTGAAGTAAGCCCGTACGACGAAATTGACTGGGAGCTGCGCACCGCTTCGATTACCAATGAAAAGGGCAAGGTCGTCTTCGAGCAAGCCAATGTCGAGATTCCCAAAGCCTGGTCGCTGATGGCGACGCAAGTGGTGGTTTCGAAATATTTTCGCGGCCCGTTGGGCACGCCCCAAAGAGAGCATAGCGTGCGCCAGATGATCGGTCGCGTGGTGGAAACAATCGCCGGCTGGGGTAAAAAAGACGGTTATTTTGCCACGGATGAAGATGCGAGCACTTTCGCCGACGAGCTCACGCACATTCTGTTGCATCAAAAGGCCTGCTTTAACAGCCCGGTATGGTTTAACTGCGGCATCGAAGAGAAGCCCCAGTGTTCCGCTTGCTTCATCCTTGCCGTCGAAGACACGATGGATTCGATCCTCGATTGGTACCGCAAGGAGGGCGTCATTTTTAAAGGCGGGTCAGGTTCGGGTGTCAATCTGTCAAAGATTCGTTCCTCGAAAGAGCAACTGGCCGGCGGCGGCACGGCGTCGGGACCGGTCTCTTTCATGAAAGCGGCCGATGCTTCGGCCGGCGTGATCAAGTCCGGCGGCAAGACCCGGCGGGCGGCGAAAATGGTGGTTCTCAACGTCGATCACCCCGACATCGAGGAGTTCGTCAAGTGCAAAGTTGAAGAAGAGAAGAAAGCCTGGGCGTTGATCGAAGCCGGTTACGATTCGAGCCTCGACGGGCCGGCGTACGGCAGCGTGTTTTTTCAAAACGCCAACAATTCGGTGCGGGTGACCGATGATTTCATGCGCGCGGTGCAAGAAGACCGCGAATGGCAGACCAAATATGTCAGGAACGAGCAGCCGTGCGATACTTTCAAGGCGCGCGATTTACTGCGCATGATCGCCGAGAGCACCTATTTTTGCGGCGATCCCGGTATGCAATACGACACCACGATCAACGATTGGCATACCTGCTCGAACACGGCGCGCATTAACGCTTCCAATCCTTGCTCGGAGTACATGCATTTGGACAACTCGGCCTGCAACTTGGCGTCGCTCAATTTGCTCAAATATTTGCGTGATGATGGCGTGTTTGATACCGAAGCGTTTCGCCGCGCGGTGGATATCGTGATCCTGGCGCAGGACATTCTTGTCGACAACTCCTCATATCCGACGGCGGAAATTACCGCTAACGCTCACGCATTCCGCGAACTCGGCTTGGGCTATGCCAACCTTGGCGCTTTGTTGATGTCTTTGGGACTGCCTTATGATTCCGACGCCGGACGAGCTTATGCGGCCGCTGTAACGGCGCTAATGTCCGGTGAGGGTTATTTGCAATCGAGCCGGAATGCGGCTGCGACCGGCGCTTTTGCCGGTTACGACGTGAATCGTCAACCGATGCTCCGAGTGCTCAATAAGCATCGCTCGCAAGCGTATAAAATTTCCCCGTCTCATGTGCCGCTCGATTTGCTCACGGCGGCGCGCGAGGCCTGGGATCAAACATGTGCCGAAGCTGAGAAGAACGGCGTGAAGAATTCGCAGATCTCCGTGCTGGCGCCGACGGGCACAATCGCTTTCATGATGGATTGCGACACGACCGGCGTCGAGCCCGACATCGCATTGATCAAGTACAAAAAGCTCGTCGGCGGCGGTCTTCTGAAAATCGTCAACAACACCGTGCCGCGCGCGCTGAAGCGTCTGGGTTACGACGTTAAGCAAAGCCAAGAGATCGTCGAATATATCGAGGAGCAGGGAACCATCGAGGGGGCGCCGCACGTCAAAGATGACGACTTGGCGGTATTCGATTGCGCCTTTAAAGCCGAAAAGGGCAGCCGCACAATACAATACATGGGCCACGTGAAAATGATGGGCGCGGTGCAGCCATTTATTTCCGGCGCCATTTCGAAAACCATCAACATGCCCACCGACGCCACGGTAGAAGACATCATGCACGCCTACATGGAGTCCTGGAAGCTCGGGCTCAAGGCGATTGCGATTTATCGCGACGGGTCCAAACGAACGCAGCCGCTCAATACCTCCAAGGACAAAGAGGAGCAGAAGAGCGCGGCGGTGGAAATCAAAGAAACGAGGGTGTTGCGCCATAAGTTGCCCGACGAACGGCGCTCGATTACCCACAAGTTCGATATCGCCGGCCATGAGGGCTACATTACCGCGGGCATGTATGAAGACGGCCAGCCGGGAGAGATCTTTATCACTATGTCGAAAGAGGGCTCGACGATCTCCGGTCTGATGGATTCATTCGCCACGGCGATTTCCATGTCGCTACAATACGGTGTGCCGTTGAGAGTTCTGGTCGACAAGTTCAGCCATATGCGCTTCGAGCCCTCCGGCTTTACCAAGAATCCCGATATTCCGATGGCAAAGTCGATCATGGATTATATTTTCCGCTGGCTCGCCAGCAAGTTTCTCGACGGCGACGCGCAGCAAGAGGTCGGCATCGTCAAACAGGAACCCGTCGAAGAAGTGCACCATAAAAAAGTCGTCTCTCTCGCGGCTCATACGCCGCGCGGCGGCGCGCCGGTGACGAGCATCAGCAGTGTGACGGGCCTCTACCAGCAAGACGCGCCGCCCTGCCCCGACTGCGGCGCTATCATGATTCGCAGCGGTGCGTGCTATAAATGCTTGAACTGCGGTGCGGTGAGCGG
>JBEVIO010000244.1:0-4937 GCA_040510635.1 Binatia bacterium
AAAATCGGTTGGGTGCTGCGGTAGTTTTCTTCGAGCTTGATGATGCGCGCGCCGGGAAAATGTTTGGGAAAATCCATGATATTGCGAAAATTGGCGCCGCGAAACGAATAAATGCTTTGCGCGTCGTCGCCAACCACCGCGACGTTGTCGTGCGTCGCGGCGAGCAGCCGGACGATTTCCGCCTGCAAGTGATTCGTGTCCTGGTATTCGTCGACCATGATGAAGCGATAAGTGTCGGAAAGCCGCTGGCGCACTGCGGCGTGATCAGCCAACAGGTCGCGCAGCCCGGTCAAGAGATCGTCATAATCGACTAGCGACTTGGTGCGTTTATAATCGACATAACGGCAAAAAAGCTCGGCGAGCTCAAAGTTAAAATCGACGAGGTGAGGGTATTCTAGCTCGAGTAAGTCGGCCAGCGGTGTGTGCTTGTTCAGCGTCATGCTGAAAATCTCTCCGACGGTCTGTTTGCGCGGAAAGCGTTTTTCTTTGAGGTTGAGCCCCATTTCGGTGCGAATCAATTGAATCACGTCTTCGCTATCGGGCCGGTCCATAATAGTGAACGACGGTGACAGACCAATATGGCGGCCGGAAATACGCAGGACCAGATTGGCGAATGAATGGAAGGTGCCGCCGGCAACTTGGCTACACCGGCTATCGATCAAAAGACTGGCGCGCCGAAGCATTTCCTCGGCGGCACGGCGCGTGAAGGTAAGGAGCAGAATCGAGCGCGGATCGAAGCCTTGATCGATCAGATGAGCGACGCGATAAACCAGAGTACGAGTCTTTCCCGTCCCCGCGCCCGCAATAATGAGCAGCGGGCCTTCCATAGCGGTCGCCGCCTCATGCTGCGCTGGGTTAAGCTCATTACGGTAATCGAGCCCTGAGCTGTTGCGATCGGTTGGTATGGAATTTTTGAGAATGTAGGTCGTCGTCAAGAAAGCTCCAATTCGTGGGTAAATTACCTATTTTCCGCTAGGGGAGCAAGGTAAAGACGTGCCGGGGCAAAATTATTTTCACGGCGGCTCGCTTGCCGGGATAAAAAAATTATTTATTAAAACACATTTACACGCAGTGGGCCGCTACATTTACAACTGTTTTTAGCCCAGCCGACGAAAGACTACAAAATTTAGACGAGTAGGCTGTCAGTGCTTTTACTATCGAGAAGCGTATTGTTCTTAGTACACTACGAAGGCATTTCCCTACAAACATAAAATACGCGCGGTCTTCCAGTGGCTGAATATTTTTGTTTTTGGCGAGCTTACATTTGAGTGTGGCGCTGGTACAGCCCTTGCGCACATACGCTCTCGATAGCGCGCAGTGCGCTTCTCCTGTTTCTTAGAAATTATCGAGATCTGAACGGGACATAGACTAAAGCCTCACCCAACCGGGATGGAGAAGGGTTTAATCTATTTTCATATCGACGTTTTTAAACGCCGCGGTCTGCGGTAGGTAAGTTCGCGGAGGTGGACATGGCGCGCAACGGTAAACTTGAAACAACTCTGGGCGATTTTATCGTGGCTTTAACCGACGCCGCGGAGCGGCAGGTGCACGACGATAAAATGAGTTACGAGCTGGTTGCTTATATTCTCTCAGACTTAATCAACAGCAGCTCAACCAATCGCAGGGCGCGTTGAGAGTGGGTAGACGGGTTCGCGCGAGCCGGACGGCTTTTTGGCACCTGCTCGAGCCGTCGGATGATTTTTTGAAAGCAATTATCCCAGAAGGAGGCGCTGATGATAAAAAATAATACAAAATTGTTCTTGCTTGCGGGGGCAACCCTCGGGTTGGCATTATCGCTGGGCGGATGTGAAAAAAAGTCCGAAGAACCGCCAGCTTCGGTCGGCTCGGCACCTGCTCCGGCGCCGGAAAAGTCGACGCCCGACCAGCCGAGCTCTTCGCCGGGAAGTAGCGATACTGGAACCAGCGGGGCGCCGCAAAAACCGGAAGATGCCAGCAAATCGGAAAAAGGTTAATACGCGGACGGCGACGCCATCGACGGGAGTACAGGATGCGTAAAATCATCGTACTCTCGATAATTTTGTTGATCAGTTCGGTCGCCGGCGCGGCCGAGCTGAAAGGAACCGTGCTGAAGGTCAAGCCATCGGAGAATCAAATCGTGCTCAAAACGGAACGAGGCGAGGAGACGCTATTTACGACCAAAGAGACCAAGGGCGTCGAGAATGTCAAAGAAGGCGCCAAGGTGATCGTGACTTTCAGCGAAAAAGATGGCCAGCCAAAAATTAGTGAAATTGCTCCGGACCGCTAGTACGCGCATTCTAGTCGACTTAGCGTCCGCGCGCGAACGGCCAACGATTCGTTCCACCGGTTCAAAATTTTAAATTTCTCGTCCACATCTGCGCGCTTGCCTGTTTACGGCAGTGCGCGCAGGTGTGGCGCGCGTTCGTTTGCTCGCGCACAAGACTTCGGTTCTTATCTAACCTTAACGGTGAAAACCAGAAACGATTGCCGGTCGAGGAAGTCGAGATCCTGCTGTAGAACATACCCCGCCTGTTCCATCTCCCGTTGAATGAACTCAGCGGGGGTGTAGTGTCGCATCAGTCCTTCCAGCCAAGCGCGCCGGTCAAAGTCGATGATAGCGACTTTGCCGCCGGGACGAAGATACTTGCGTAGATTTGCAAAGTACGTCACACGGTTGTCGATGTGATGGTAGGTATTCGCAGTAAAAATCACATCGACGCCGGTAGCGGGAAGGACCGGATCGTCCGGTTTTGCGAGAATGGTTTCGACGATGGATGAAGCTTCCTTTTGCGCGCGCGCGCCGATCAAGGCGATCATCTCTCGATCGATATCCACCGCATACACTTTTCCCGTAGGGGCGACCGCTTGCGCCAGCTTGAAAGTAAAATAGCCGCCGCCCGAACCAAGGTCGGCGACGATATTGCCGGCTTGGAGGTGGAGCGCGCTGATGACCTGATCGGGTTGCTGCCAGCCGTCGCGGTTAAAGCCTTCGTAGGCGCACTGTTTAAGGCGGGCGCACCCGGCGATAATTAACGCGGCGGATAATATGAGATTGAGCGACCGCCATGTCTTGGCGACCGTCGGCGAAGTTGGCACGATCATTTTCTTAGTGCTAGCGGCTATGAAGACGGTGTTCCTGATCCAACGTGTTCGAGGGCGCGCGCCACTTTTTGACGCAGATCGACGACATCGAACGGCTTACCGATAAAATCGAAGGCGCCGCAGTCCATCGCTTTGGCCGCTAATTGTTGGGAGTTGACGCCGGTCAACATAATGACTGCGCAGCCGGGATGGATTTCTTTAATGCGCCGGAGCACTTCGATGCCGTCGGCTTTCGGCATCAAGACATCGAGAAGGACGACGGCGGGATGTGCGGCGCGCACTTGAGCGATTGCAACATCCATATTGTCAGCTTCGAGCAAGCGGAAAACTTTGCCGAAAACCATTTTTAAGGATTCACGCACGCCCATCTCGTCGTCAACCAGTAATAAAAGCGGCGGCTCGGTAACCATCTTTGACTCACGGAAGATTATCTAGGAGTCTAATTTGGCTGAAATGCGCCGCGAGTTTATTGGCGTGCGGTGATTATAATCGGCTTTTGGAAGGGGCGAAGCGCGCCGCCCCGGAGCTGAAACATAGTGAGCGAAGTTCAATTTCGCACCCTCTATTTTACTCTTGCACTTACCTCCGCCGGTGGCAACTACTATTCATAATATCGCAAACATTTAACCTGGCTGCCCCGACCAATCTCCAGTGTAGATGCCGCGATTTTGGCGATCGACATTGACACGGATGAGCACCTTAAAACAGGGCACAGATTCTGATCAGCGCGTTGCGAGATCGACACAGCGGGCGGGTCGACTCAAGTACCGCGAGCACTCCTGGCTTACTTCGGCGGGTGATTTTTCAAACGTGCCTTGCAAATATTTTGCGCTGAGCTCGAAGCAGGCGCTCTGGTCACTGTCTTGGCTAAACGCGGCGCAAAAAGGCAAGGCGTAGCGGCCGTCCCACGTATTATCGATCAAAGCATAGACGACGCCGCGTATACAGGCGCGCCGGCCGGCGCCGTTTACGAGCTCGCACTTTTGTGCCGTTGCGGCGTCGCCGAAGCGCACGTCGTTGGATAAATCGCGGCCGATGGAGAGCATGCACTGCTCGCCAAACTCGCCGGCTTTTTCACATTCCTTAAAAATGGCTTCGGTGCCGAGTCCCATTTCCGTCATACGCGAGGTTTGCATGACGTAACACTCGCCGCGGTATTTGGCAGCCAATTTATCGCACGGGTAGTGATAATCGGTCGGGCTCAAGTCGCGTGTTTCCGGCGTGGCGTTGAAAACATTTTCCATGAATACGCCGCCGTAGCAGGAGTTGCGGCTCCATTCCTCCGCCAGGCTGTCGCAGACTTCCAGGGACTGGGCCAACTGGTAACGCGAGAAAAACAGCAGGGCGTGGCCGAGGCCATGCAAACATTGAAAACGGAAGCGATACGGAACGTTTGGATCGCAGGCGATCGCGGTCTTTTGTTTCAGTTCAGCGGTGCTCGGATGTTGGTCGATTTGGGCGTAAATCTCCTCGCCGCGCAGAAAGCGTTCCACCGAGCCGTGATAGCACCCCGAATGGCAGGTCTGATCGCAAGCGAGAAACGAGTCGTGGATGTTGCCCTTGATCCGATAAGTTTCCCGGCCAATAGCGTGGACGACCGGATGGCAATCGCGTCTGAGTTCCGGATCTTCCGCCTCCAAACGCGCGATCAGCCCCAGCGCCTCGACGGTCGAATGGTCTTTTAGAGTTTGGCGAAAAAGTTGGTCGAGACACTCCGCGCCGCGCGCCCTGTTCATGCAATCTTTAATGCCTTGACGGCTCGGCAGGGTCGACGTCGCAGGAGGAGCGATGGACTGTCCGGTTTCTTGGGCCGATACCGGCCAATGCAGCGAAGCGATGAGAAGCCATGGCAGCAA
>JBEVIO010000245.1:0-3065 GCA_040510635.1 Binatia bacterium
GGTCGCCTACGGCTTTGATGGGCGAGCCGTCGAGCACGACGATTTGCGCTTCGGCGATCTGGGTTGCGAGCACGATCTTCACCGGCACGCCGTCGGCGGCGATGCCCATCGAATTGGTGGAGGGCGCGGCGAACGCAATGTCGATGGCATTGGAAACGATCGCACGCGTCGGTCCGTTGACCTCGGCAAATTTTACCCATTCGACGTTGAGGCCCTGGGTCTCGGCGAACTTCATCTGCTCCATCACCGCGCCGAATCCCAGGCTAAAACCGCTGGTCCAGTAGCCGACTTTCATTTTTTGCGCCAGCAGTTGCCCGGGAACGGAGATGAGCATAGCTAAAACAAACGCGGCAATGAGCGCTTTTGATATTTTCATCTTTGCCTCCTTGTTCAAAGGATGAAGGATAAGGGATAAAGGATAAGTTACTGATCGCGAAATTTTTAACTATCGCATTTAAATCAGCGCGCGCAGCCGCTGCATGTAGCGGGTCACTTCGGGCTGTGTAATATCGCGCGGTCGCGCCGGCGCGATATCGACTACTTCGCGGATCGTGCCGGGCCGCGGTGATATCACCGCTACTTGGTCGGCCAGCAGTACCGCTTCGGTGACATCGTGAGTGACGAAGACCACGGTCATAGGCTTGAGCTGGTGAATGCGCAGCAGCTCTTCATGCATGAGCGCGCGCGTTTGTGCGTCGAGCCGAGAGAACGGTTCGTCCATCAGCAAAATGCGTGGCTCGGTTACCAGACTTCGCGCGAGCGCGACGCGGCTGCGCATGCCGCCGGAGAGTTGATAAGGAAACGACTCTGCGAAGGTCTCAAGCTCGACCAGTTGCAGCGCTTCGAGAGCGCGCCGGGCGCGCTCCTTTTTTGCGATGGCGCCCGCTTCGAGGGCGAACTCAACGTTGTGGATTGCGGTGCGCCACGGCAGCAATCGATCGTCTTGGAACATATAGCCGACGGAGCACCAGTCGTTGAACTCTTCGCTGGCGGCGCCGCAGATCCAAACCTGGCCACAGTCGGGCTGCACGATCCCGGAAATGATATTGAGCAGCGTGCTCTTGCCCGAACCGGATGTGCCGATCAAGCCAACAATCGCTTGCGGCGGCACCGTGAGATTGACATCCTTCAGGACCTCGATCGTTTGGTTGCCGTTGGCGAAGCTTTTGCTGATTCCGCTCAGCTGGATTGCCGGCGGTGTTTGCGTCGTGTCGTTGCCAGTCCGGTCTATGCTTTCGCTCGCATTCATGGCTGAAGGAAATTATCGTTCCCGTCTGATATGTTTCATGACGCGGCCCAGGGCCATTCGATCATTACATTTCCACGCCCTTTTTCCAGCGAAACAAATAAGTTTCCAATGGCTTCAACAGGCCCATTTCGATGGTCGCCATCATGATCACCAGCGTCATCGTCCAGGCGAATACTTGATCGGTTCTGATCAGGTCCGCGGCTTGCCGGAGGCGATAGCCGACCCCGCTCGAGGAGCCGATCGTCTCGGCGACCAACGACACGCGCCAACTGAAGCCGAAGGCAAGTCGGGCACCGGAAAAAAAGTAGGGAAGAATAGTTGGCAGGTAGATCTTTGTCATCACTTTCCGGCGCGGTATGCGTAGCACCTGAGCGAGCTCGATAAAGTCGGCGTTGACCGTGCGCGTGCCTTGCCAGACGTTAGTGATAATCAAAGGCATCGCCGTCATGAACACGACGAAGATCGTGGTCGCGTTCGAAATGCCGAACCAGATGATGGCAAAGATCGCCCAGATCGCCGACGAGACGGTGTTGAGGACCGGGATCACTGGTTCGAAAAATTCGCCGGCGCGCTGATTCGCTCCGAGCAGGATGCCGAACGGCAGTCCGATGAGCGCCGCGCCGACAAAGCCTACGGCAACCCGCCACAGCGTGATGCCGAGATTGTTCCACAGATCGCCGTTGGCGATGATGAGCCGAAGCGCGTCCCAGACCCGAGTTGGGCCGGGCAATATGTAATGCGGCACCGACAGTGACGAGAGCCACCAGACGCCGCCGGCCACGGCCACTAACGCGAGCCGCTGCGCGACCAGGTCCAGGCGCAGGCGCTGGGAAAGTGGCCGCGTCGAAGCTTTGTCGTTGATCACTTCGCTCGATTCTTTCGCCACCAAACAACCGCCCCTGACAACAGGGAAGCCTTGATTATCCACTATTGGCTTGGCTGTCACCAGCCCGATTCGTGCAATTAATTAATCGAAGCTAAGGAGTCCCGCCGCATGGGGGTGAGCAATTGAACGCCGAGTCGAATACCGCCTCACCTACGACCAACCGAAGCTTCTATGGCAGGAGGAAAGTGCGGTCGGCCGAAGCTCGGACCGCGCGCCTGCCTCAACGTAGTCCGAGCCGTTGGAGTTTCTAGAATCATTGACAGTTAGCTCGTCGCCGGCCTAGCATCGGCCCGAATCACCGGAGGTGAGACATGCGGTGTCTTTGTCCACGTTGGCCGGTCTGCGTTTCCATTTCCATCATTTTTTGTTTTCTCAGCGTCGCGCCCAGCGGCGCTGATGAGGTGGTTCTGATGGCTTACGGCGGGCACAACGAGACCATTGGTCCGTATTGGGTCGCCATTGATAGAGGGCTTTATCAAAAACACCGTATCGACGCCCGCTTGCTGCAAGTACGCAACGCGCAGATCAGTTTAGCGGCCCTCGTGTCCGGCGAGGTTCCGATATTTTTGCCGTCGGTAGCGAACGTGCTGAGCGGCGCGTCGGCCGGCGCGAAGATCGCGTGTGTCGCTTTCCCAATAAAGGGTATTTCTCGCGAGTTGGTCGTGCGCAAAGATATCGAATTCTTGGCGGCCCTGCGTTGTAAAACGATCGGTGTGCAAAGTATTGGCGGCGGGTTTTGGCTGCAAACCATTATGGTCTTGGACGGAGTCGGCGTAGACCCGGACAAAATCGGCATAAAAATGCGCGTCATCGGCGAAGAGCCGACCATCGTTCAGGCGTTGCTCAGTGCCAACATCGACGCCGCCGTGCTGACCTTGCCGTCCGCGGCGGTGGCAAAGCGGAGCGGCATGCGCGCGTTGGTGAACTCGA
>JBEVIO010000246.1:0-4723 GCA_040510635.1 Binatia bacterium
TTTCCAAGCTGTCCAGGCCCAGCTTGGCGACGGAACCGAAGACGTACTGCGCCGTGCTGTTCGATGCGCCAAGATAAATCATCTTGTCGATATCATACTCGACGCCGGTCGAACCGAGCACGGCGTTGGCGACCAACCCCGAACCTACGTTGCCGACGGTGAGACCATCGGGCTTGGCGTTGCGATAAACGTAGTTCGTCGCCTTTCGACCGCCGCCGCCGGGCATAAACTGGGTAACGATGATCGGCTCGCCCGGCAGATACTTTTTGAGAAACGGAATCGCCGCCTGGACGCGCAGCGCGCCAGTACCGCCGGGCTCGCGCCCTTGGATCAACAAAATAGTTTTGCCTTGGAAGTAGGGCGCGGTCTGGGCGAAAAGCGGCGCCCAGATCAGCACGGCGATGAAACCGATACCGGCGGCGGGAAGTTTTTGCATCATCCGAGCCCTCGTTACCCTCGTTAATTGAAGTGCTAATCCTTTATCACTCCAACCTTTTAAATCAATGTCGAATTGAAATCACGCGGGCGCTAAGACCAGCCTCGTTTTGTAAACCTTTGGATAGCGTGTCGATTTTTCTTGGAGGGCCGGCCAGGGAAGTCAAGCTCCGGCGGCCGCTCGAGCCTTAGTTGCACCCTCGCGGCTTCGCGTTGGCACCGGCTCTCTTCGGTTTCTTCGTAGAGTTGCTGCGCTTGAGCGCGGGTCCGCGCAACCGCGACGCGTCTTTGACGATAATGGTCCACTCGGACGGACCGCGCCGGATGCCGACTCTATCGCCGATGCGGACTACACGGCTTGGTTTTGCCCGTTCACCGTTGATTTGAATCTTACCGCCGCTCACGGCCTCGGCCGCCAGCGCCCGCGTTTTGAAAAAGCGCGCGGCCCAGAGCCATTTGTCGACTCTGACGTCCGCATCCCGATTTTTGTCGCCTTCCATGAAAATTGCCGCGCGCAGAAATCTATGGCCAAGAAAATTTCGGCAGGGTGCTGTTCTGCAATAACTTGTAATCCGTCAAGTCGACCTGCAGCGGCGTCACTGAAACATAACCCTCGCTCACGGCTTTGCAGTCGGTTCCTTCCTCGTCGGCGAATCCCAGGTCGTCGCCGCCAATCCAATAATATTTGCCGCCGCGCGGATCGACCCGTTCGACGATCGTTTCGCTGTAATGGCGCTTGCCCATGCGCGTCGGGCGCCAACCTCGAATGTCATTTTTAGCGCCGGGCGGAACGTTGACGTTGAGCAACGTTTTTGCCGGAATGCCGCGTTCGGCGATGCGCTCGACCAGCTCGGCGGTGAATTCCGCTGCGACGCGGAAATCGAAATCCTTAAAGGTCACGAGGGAAACGGCAACCGCCGGAATGCCCAGCAACGCGCCTTCGATAGCAGCTGAAACGGTACCGGAATAGATGATATCATCGCCGAGATTCGGTCCCTTGTTGATCCCCGAAATCACCAGATCGGGTCGTACCGGCAACAGGCCGGTCAGTGAAAGTTTCACGCAATCGACGGGGGTTCCGTCCACCGCCATGCGTCGCGGCGCCAGTTCTTGCACGCGCAACGGGCGATGTAGCGTCAGGGCATGGCTCATGGAGCTTTGCGCTCGGTCCGGCGCCACCGTATAAATCACGCCAACCACGCGCAGAGCCGCTTCGATCGCAGTGAGCCCATCGGAAAGGATGCCGTCGTCATTGCAAAGCAGGATGATCATAGGCGCATCTTGGCAAAGAACGGCCAGGTGGACAAGCGCGGATACGGCGCTCTCGACTTGTGCCTCACGCTCGGGCTGCGGTATAAATTTTGTTTGGATCGAGGAGAGAATTTTTTATGGCTACTGCGGAGATCGTGGCAATCGGCTCGGAGCTGTTGCTCGGACAGATCGTCGACACCAACTCGGCTTGGATGGCGCAACGGCTAACGGCGCTGGGCGTGAATCTGTACTTCAAGTCCGTCGTCGGCGACAATCCCGGGCGCATGAAGGAAGTGATTGCGCGCGCGTTGGAGCGCGCCGATATCGTCATCACCAGCGGCGGCGTCGGTCCGACGCAGGATGATCTTACCCGCGAGATCGTCGCCGAAGTGACCGACCGCAAGTTGGTGCAAGATCCGGGAATGTTGGCCCAAGTCGAGGAACACTTTCGCCGCCGCGGCCGGACGATGACGCCGAACAACATCCGGCAATCTTATATGCCGGAAGGAGCGATTCCGATCAAAAACCCCAACGGGACGGCACCCTGTTTCATCGTCGAAGGCCGGCGCAGCGTGATTTACTGTCTTCCCGGCGTGCCCGTGGAAATGAAGTGGTTGTTCGAACACGAAGTCGAGCCGTATTTGCGCAAGAAGTTCAATCTCGCGGAAGTGATTCACTATCGGGTGCTCAAGATCGTTGGCATCGGCGAGAGCGCCGTCGACGACAAGGTTGGCCATTTGATCGCCAACTCGAGCAATCCCACGGTCGGAGTTCTAGCCCTGCCCGGCCAGGTCGACGTGCGCATCGCCGCCAAGGCTGCCAATCGAGACGAAGCGATGAAAATGATCGCGCCGGTGGAGGCGGAAGTGCGCGGCCTGATGGGCAATGCGATATTCGCGGCGGACGACGAGGACATGGAGCAGGTGGTCGGCCGGTTGTTGGGCGAGCAGAACAAGACCGTGGCCACGTGTGAAGATTTAACCGGCGGCCAGTTGGCGGAGCGGCTGCAGGCGGCGAGCACCGAACATTTCGGCGCCGGCTTCATTTGTAACAACGAAGCGGCCGTACGGTCTTTGCTCAAGCATACGCGCGATCCGGAGAAGGTCGACTCGTTGCTGAGAGATCCGGTCGCATTGACCAACGAACTGGCCTGGGCCGCGCGCGAACAATCCGGTTGCAGTTTAGGCCTGGCGTTGCACGCCATAGCCGATCCTAACAGCAAACTGCAAAATCTCGCGAGCGGCCAGACTTTTGTTTCACTCACCGACGGCAGGCGATTCCTGCAACGCGAGGGCACCAGCGCCGGGCGCGGCGCTTATGATCGCTCGCGCATGACGCTTAACGCGCTTGATCTTCTACGCACAGCGCTGATCGAAGGCATGGGGTAAGCGGAGTTTCTGGTTAAGGTTCCTGGTTTCGAGTTGAGATGATTTCGCTAGCTGCCAGGTAAAACCTTCGGTGCGAGGGCCTGCAAGTGATTCAACGGTTCTTCTAAGCTTCGAATCGCTTCAGTCCAGAAGGCTGCTTTCTCAATGTCCGCGCCGACCGCTCGCTTGACGACGTTTTCCGCCGTATCGCTGCCGGCAAGGCGAAGAAATTCCTCATATTTTGGCAGGAAACTCGCTCCCTGCTTTTTGAACAGGGCGTAAAGGCCGCGGCTCAGAAGATAGCCGAAGGTGTAAGGAAAATTATAAAAAGTGAGACCCGTGATATAGAAATGCAGCTTGGAAGCCCACAAGTAAGGATCTTCTCCGCCTGATTCCAAAGTGTCGCCGAGCACGCGCCGTTGGGTGTCGATCATCAGTTGCTTGAGGCGTGAAACGCTTACGGGATTTTTTGCGCGCTCCTCGTAAAAAGCTTTTTCAAATTCGTAGCGCACGGGAATGTCCAAAAGATAGATGGCGCCGTGACCGACCTCGACATCGAGCATGAGCGCTTTTTGCCGGTCGGTTAGGATCGGATCGCCGAGGCAACCGTTCATCAGCACTTGCTCGCCGAACGTCGAAGCGGTTTCAGCCAAAGTCATCGGATAGCCGCGCGCGAAAGGACGCAGGTCGCGCATCAGAAAGCCATGATAGGCGTGGCCCGACTCGTGAGCCAAGGTGAGCACGTCGCCCAACGATTCGTTATAGGTCATGAAGATTCGCGATTCCTTGGTCAGCATCGAGCTGGTGCAAAAACCGCCGGGTCTCTTTCCCGTGCGGGGCTCCCAGTCGATCCAGTTTTTGGCAATCACTTGTCCTTGAAAAAAATCACCGAGGCCGGGATAGGCACGGCTGAACGAGTCACCGACCATCGACTTGGCGTTTTCCCAGGAAAGCTTCTCGGCATTGGGCAAATCCAGTGGCGCGCCCAGATCGTACCAACTCACCGCCTGCCGACCCATTAGTTTCGCCTTGAAGCGAAGAATACGCTGGGGAATTTCCAAGTTCGCATATAGCGCTTCAAACATGGCGTCGAGCGTCTGACGCGTAATTGCGGCTTGGAATAACGCGATATCGAGGAAGTGGTTGACGTTGCGGTGGCGATTGAGCGTCAATCGAGTCCCGGCGATGGCGTTGAGCGCGCTCGCCGCCGTGTCCTCAATCGTTTGCCACGCCACATTGCCGCCGTCGAAGGCGGCTTTGCGCACGCGCCGGTCGGGGTTATCCAGCAGCGAGCGGCGTTGCGACATCGGTAATTTTTTGCGCGTACCGTCCGGGAAAACCATGTCGAACTCTAGTTTCGACGACACTGTGTCATACAGCTGGCCCCAGGCCTGAATGCCGTCGATACCGAGATCGGTGGCGAGTGCTTCCTTGTCGCTGGACATGGCGCGGCCCGCTTCCTCGCGCAGCCGATTTAAATAGTTCCGAGCGCCGCTGAGCGACGGCTTTTTCAGAAAATCATCAAACGTCTGCTCCGGGATATTTTTTAACGCGCGCAACAGCTCGATGCGAACCTTGGCAAGCTCGGCGCGGCTGCGCGTGAGCTCGGCTTCTTCGTTCCGGTAAGCTTCGTTATGGGCATCGGAGGAAGCGAGGCAACTGACGTAAGA
>JBEVIO010000247.1:0-5638 GCA_040510635.1 Binatia bacterium
ATCGGCATCGTGAATCGTTTCGTCGCTGAATTCGTCGAGGCCGGCTCTCCCTCGAATGAGCATCACCGCGATGCTGTAAGGCAGGCTAAATTTCGCGCCATAGGAACTGATCGGCTTCCGCTTGTCGGCAAGCGGCTCCCACAACCGGTGCACCGGCCCCTCCGCCGTGCGGCAGATAACTTCGCGAATCTCTTCCGGCGCCGGCGAATATTTCTGTTTAATCTTGAACGCGCAGTCCATATAAGGATGCGAGATTGAGCCGCACGGATAGGATTTAAAAGTCAGGCGCGGAATCTCCCACTCTTTGCCCAGCTCTAAAATCTTTTCGAAGCGATATTCGTTCTTGCCGCCGAAGGCGCTGAAAAATCCGTGCGTGCCCTCGAAAACTTTTGCCGGGCCGCGAAAACCCTCGCGCGCGAGCATGGTCGCGATCACGCCGCCGTGCGCGGACCAGCCCGGATGCAGGCGTTTCGTCCACGTGCCGTCGGCGAGATACTCGATGATTCCCGAGCTTTGGCTGCCGCACAGGCCGAAGGCGTCCACCCATTGTTCAAGACTCAAACCGTAAAGCTTGCCGGCCGCGGCTGCGCCGGCGAAGGTCGAACAGATCGCCGTCGGATGAAAGCCTCGGGCGTGAAATTTGCCTGGCGCGACGAGGCCGATTTTGCACAAGACTTCCGTGCCGGCGATAGCGGCTTCGAGCACGGCCGCGCCGCTGGCGCCGACTTCCTCACCGACCGCAAGCGCGGTCATTCCGGCGCAGCAGCCGGTGTGCACGATCGCTTCTTCGAGCGTGTCGTCGTAGTCGAGACCATGGGCCAAGGTGCTGTTCGCGATCACGGCATTGGCTGCGGCCACTCGACTCGATGTGCCGATCAATAAACTGCCGGGCGGGCCGCCGAGTTTTTGCGCGACCCGCGTCACCATCGGACCGAAATCCATCGTCGATGATGCCAGCGCGATGCCGAGGGTGTCGAGGAAAACCAATTTAGCTTTCTCGACGACCGCTTGCGGTACCTCGGTGAGTTTCAAATCGTTGACGAAGCGCCCTATGACTTGCGAGTAGGGTTCCAGTTTTTTCTCCCAGATTTTCTGCCGTTGGTTTTATAGGTACTCTTGCCACGGCCGACGGCCAGCGCTTTGAAAAGCGGACCGAGGCTTTTGAGCTGCTCGATGCGGGCAATCAGTTGGATCGCCTCCTCGGCGTTCTGGCGCAGTAAAACCAAATCGGCGCAGTCGCGGAATTTATCGCCCAGCTCCGCCCAACTCATCGGTTTTTCCGGATGGCCGCGCGCGACGTCGTAGCGTCCCTCGATGACCCGACCGTTTTTGAGCTTGACTCGGATCCGCGAGCGCACCTGATCGTAGCCCAACTGTTCTAACTCATCGTCGACGTAAAGCGTTACGCGTTTCATCAGTTCGATAACTTTTTTATCGCGCACCCTGCGTTCTTGAAACTGGGCGATGCCGGCCTTGCGCTCCAACACGGCGATCGCCATGCAGAAAGGAATGCTGAACTTGCCTTCGAGCGCGGTCTTCGGCATCGGATAGATCAAAGCGTTGGGCACGTTCGAATTGGTGCCGACCTCTATGTGCTCGATATCGGCAGCGGTCAGATCATGTTGTCTGACCAAATCGAGAATCAAATCCTGCGCCGGATGCGACAAAGAGCCCGATGGATAGGGCTTGATTGAAATGCCGGGCTCTTGCATGAAAAAAGGCGCGCCAAGCCGACCGGAAATTTTGCTCTCGTCGTAACCGCCGGCCATGGCATTGAAGAAACCGCGGCGCGCCTCGAGAATATTCGTCGCCGCCGTAAAACCGTCGCGCGCCAACCACGCCGAGCTCACGCCGTTCTCAGCGGCTCGTCCGGCATGAAGCGGCTTGGTCATTGTGCCAAAGTTTTCACGCAAGCCTGAAGCCATGCTCGCCGCGATGCCGAGCGTGCACAGCAGTTGCTCTTCCTTGAAGCGCAAGACTTTTCCCACCGCCATCGCCGCGCCAAGCCCGCCCATCGTCGCCGTGGAATGAAACCCCGATTGGTAGTGGCGCGGGTTAATCGCATCGGCGATGCGGCATTCGACCTCGACTCCCACGATGTAGGCCAAGACGAATTCTTCGCCGCTGATTTTGGCTTTCTCGCCGACGGCCAAGAGCGCCGCCAAAACCGGCGTGGTCGGATGCGTCAGCAAACCATAAACCGCTTCTTTGGAAGTCGAAAGCTGAGTGTCGTCATAATCCATCGCGTGGCCCGCCACGCCGTTGGCGAGAGCAGCCTTCGGTGCCGGCGCGAAAAGTGACGTTCCGAGAATAGATGCCTCGGCCTTGCCGCCCATCTGGCGGATTTGCGCTTGCACGATGCGCGAACATTCGTCGGTCGACCCGGCTAAAGCGACTCCAAGTCCGTCCAAGATGAAACCACGAGCCCGCCGCACGACATCTTCAGAGATGTCGCGAAATCGAGTCCGCGCCACAAAATTCGCAATCTCTTGCGTCAGTCCCACCGCGCCTCCGCCGAGCCGGAAATTTACGGGCTTACTACCTTCGCGCACATTGCACCGGCCCACGGCCGAGTTCAAGAGGAGTCGATGCTGAACAGGGTTCTCGTCCCGTGTTTCATTGCGGGGGATGATCGCCATCGGTTCGCGCTGCTCTGGTCAGCCAGGAACACCGAAGGCTTCGATCCCTCTCACAGTTGCGCGGCGACGCGAATGCTTGACAGTGAATATTCGCCAGGTTAGTGTCTGGGTAGCTGGACACCTTATCCAGAGTGGTGGAGGGAAAGGCCCTTCGAAGCCACAGCAACCGGTTCCGGAAAACGGATCGCTGGTGCTAAGTCCGGCTCCCAATCGTTGGGGGCAAAGATAAGGTGAGGTCTTCGTAACCTCTTCTTATCTTGCGTAAGAAGAGGTTTTTTTTGGCTTAAAGATGAGCACGAGACTCACTACAGAACAAATCGAGCGCTATAGCCGGCAGATCATGGTGCCGGATATCGGCGGCAAAGGGCAGATTCATCTGCGCGAGGCGCGCGTGTTGATCATCGGCGCCGGGGGACTCGGCTCGCCGGCGGCATTTTATTTGACCGCCGCCGGCGTCGGCACCTTAGGCATCGTCGATCCCGACACAGTCGAATTATCCAATCTCCAGAGGCAGATACTGCACGCGACAGCGGATATCGCTAAGCAAAAAGTCGAATCCGCGAAAGCAAAGCTGAATGGTCTGAATCCTGACGTCGAGGTGAAGACCTATCCGGTGCGTTTCGATAACGACAATGGCGCTGACATCGCCGCCGGTTATAATTTCATCGTCGACGGCAGCGATAATTTTGACACCAAGTTCCTGGTCAACGACGTGGCAATTCGATTGGGCATCGCCTTCTCCCACGCCGGCATCGTCCGTCTGCAAGGCCAGACGATGACGGTGCTGCCGGGCAAAACGGCTTGTTACCGTTGTCTCTTTCACGCGCCGCCACCGGCCGAGGAAATGTTGAACTGCCAGCAAGCCGGCATCCTCGGCGCGGTCGCCGGTACACTCGGCACGATCCAAGCAACCGAAGCGGTGAAGTACCTCGCCGGCTTCGAAGAAGGATTGTTGACGGATCGGCTGCTCACCTATGACGCCAAGATGATGAAGTTTCACAGCATCGAAATAACCAGAAACCCTCAATGCGTGGCGTGCGGCGCGGCCCGATCGGCCGACGCAAATTTATCGCCAACCGTTTGATCGTCGAAGAAGAAAGGAAGCACCATGAGTTTTGTGCTAGGACTTCAGTGCCGCGAATGCGGCCAGGAGTATGAGAAAAAACCTTTGCATGTCTGCGAGAATTGCTTTGGCCCGCTGGAAATACATTACGATTACGAGAGTATAAAAAACTCCATCAGCCGGGAAAAGATCGCTGCGCGCGAGCACAACCTGTGGCGTTATCGCGAGCTTTTGCCCATCGACGGCGAACCGCGCGTCGGTCTGTATTCGGGCTTTACGCCGCTGGTGCGCGCCCATCGTCTCGGCGCGGCGCTCGGCGTCAAAGAATTATACGTCAAGGACGACTCGGTCAATCACCCGACCTTTTCCTACAAGGACCGCGTGGTGTCCGTCGCGATTTCCAAAGCGATTGAATTTGGTTTCGATACCGTTTCTTGCGCGTCCACCGGTAACCTGGCCAACTCCGTGGCCGCCCACGCGGCGAAGGCCGGTCTCGACTGTTATGTCTTCATTCCCGACGGCCTCGAGCAGGGAAAAATCATCGGCTCCGCCATCTATGGCCCAAAGACCGTCGCCATCAAAGGCAACTATGATGATGTCAATCGGCTTTGCACCGAAATCGGTGACAAATACGGCTGGGCTTTCGTCAATGTGAATCTGCGTCCTTACTATTCAGAGGGCGCCAAGACGCATGGTTTCGAAGTCGCCGAGCAACTTGGCTGGAAACTGCCGCAGCATATCGTCGTCGCTTCCGCTGGCGGCACGATTCTGCCGAAGTTGGCCAAAGGCTTCAAGGAGCTGATCAAAGTCGGCTTGGTCGAAGAAAGCGGCTGTAAAATCTACTCGGCCCAGGCGGCGGGCTGCGCGCCGATCATCAATGCGCTGCACAAGGGCACCGACCTCGTCACGCCGGTCAAGCCGAACACGATCGCCAGCTCGATCGCTATCGGCAATCCCGCTGACGGCTATTATGTTATTCAAGCAGTCCGTGAGTCAGGCGGTTGGGGTGAGAGCGTTACGGACGAAGAAATTCTCGATGGCATCAAGCTGCTCGCCCACACAGAAGGGATCTTTACCGAGCCAGCCGGCGGTACCGAGGTCGCCGTGACCAAAAAGTTGATCGAAACGGGACGTATTCCGCGTGACGAATCGATCGTCATCAGCATCACCGGCAATGGCTATAAGACTTTGGAAACCGTCGCACAGAGCGTCGAACTGCCTTATACGATCGATGCCACGCTGCAGAATTTTGACGAGCTGTTTCGTCGGCTCGCGCCGCAAGCGAAAATATCGCTGGCCGGCTGAAGATCTCGATAAAGAAAGCTTGCCGTCGCCGCGCCTTGCAAGGCCTGGATTGACGGATTATTCTAAATTCGCTGGTTAGAGTGTTGTTGTTCGTCGAAGGAGGAAGTTTATGCCGGTTCGAGTGCGTGTTCCGACCCCGCTGAGAAAATTTACCAATGGCGCCGATGAGGTCAATGCCCAAGGCAACGACGTCAAAACGCTCGTCGATGACCTGGAAAAAACTTACCCTGGCATCAAAGAACGGATTTGTGATGAAAGCGGAAAGGTTCGCCGTTTCGTTAACGTCTATGTGAACGGCGACGATATTCGTTTCCTGCAAAATCTCGAAACCGCTCTCAAAGAGGGCGACAATATTTCCATCGTACCGGCGATCGCCGGCGGCAATTAACCCGTAACCAACTGCGCTCATGGCACCGTCGACCTCGCCTAATCTGCGCTTAGTACGATCCCCTTTGAAAGAGCCAAAGAAGGTGGAGTCGGTTCTTGATTTGATCGGTGACACTCCCCTGCTCCAGATTCAGAGGATTTCCGAAGGCCTCCCCACGGGAGTGAAAATTTATGCGAAGTTGGAAGGGTTCAATCCTGGCGGCTCGGTAAAAGATCGGCCGGCGTGGAGAATGGTGCAGGAAGG
>JBEVIO010000248.1:0-3292 GCA_040510635.1 Binatia bacterium
CCGCGGCATTGACATAGGCGCCGGCGTCGCCTTCATTGAGGGTGAGGACCGGCAACAGATCGAGGTCGGCGTCGGCGCCTTTCAAAATCACTTCTTTGCACGGCGCGTCTTTGGCGGGGATTTCCTTAACCGGTACGGGATGATGCTCTCGGTACGCCAAGTCTTTGACCATCTGCGGCACCGATTGCGAGCCCAACGATAATGCCAGCCGCTCGTAAGTGGCGCCGAGATTGATGACTAAAGGAATCTTCGAGCCTTTGATGTTCTTGAAAAATACTAGAGGGTATTCGTTTCTCCGCTCGAACTTTTCAACAATGGCGCTGGCTTCGTAGCACGGATCGACTTCCTTATCGACGACCACTACGTCTTTCGGCCGTTTTTCCAACAATTCGTCCAAATAGCTGCGCAGGTCTTTCGCCATCTTTGCTTCCCTCCCTTTATCCCGCCATGCCAGGGTTTGGTCTCGTGATAAATCTCTTACTTGCTTAATACGCATAGTTGAAATCATCTGGCAACAACCTCAAAGCCGCTCTCGCTTTGTCGATAGCTTTGCTTGACAGCCTGGGGCCGTTCTTCTAACTGTGGGACTGGAAATAGCGATGCGACGCCTCCCGATAAAATGGGGCTTGAGCTTGCCCAATCGTGGCGCGCTGTTCGGCCTCACCGAGATCGACGAGTTGATCGAATGCGCCGCGGTTGCCGAACAATCGGGCGTGTTCGAAGCGGTTTGGGTCGGCGACAGCTTGATTCATAAGCCGCGTCTGGAAGCGATTACCATGCTCGCGGCACTCGCCACGCATACCAAGAAAGTTCGCCTGGGCACGATCTGCATGGCTTCGTTCCCGGTGCGTCACCCGGTTTTGCTCGCCATCCAGTGGGCGTCGCTAGATCAAATTTCCAAAGGAAGAGCATTGCTCGGGGTCTGCATCGGTGGCGCCCATGAAGGCGAGCTCAGGGCTTTCGGCGTCAAGCGCGAAGAACGCGTCGGGCGCATGAAAGAAGGAATTCAATTGCTGCGGCAGATTTGGAGCGATGAAGAAGTGATTCATCGCGGCAAGTTTTACACTTTGGAAAATTACAACATCGTACCCAAGCCGGTGCAAAAGCCGCCGCCGATCTGGATCGCCGTGAGCCCCGAGCGCGAGCAGGTCGGCGATAAAATCGTCGATCAGGCGATGCGCCGGGTGGGCGCTTTGGCGGACGGCTACATTACGATGGGCGTGACAGGCGAGGAATTTGCCAAACGCTGGCGCGTGATCGAATCAGCCGCTGACGAGGCCGGCAAGGATTTGTCCAGCTTCGAGTGCGCCATCCATGGCATGGTCAACATCAACGACGATAGGCAGACGGCATACGGCGAAGCCAAAGACTATTTCAATCATTACTACGGACCGAGTTATCCGCCGGAAAGCTTGATTAAAGTGTGGCTGGCGCACGGGCCGCCGAAAGACTGCGCCCGGCTCATTCAAGAATGGATCGACATGGGTATCACCACGCCGGTGCTGCGTTTCACCTCGAAGGATCAATTGAAACAGGTGCAACGATTTATTGGCGAAGTATTGCCGCTCTTGCGGTTGAAGTGACGGCGCGCGGGTTGATAAAGATAGTGGGCACTGGGAGTGATGGAGTAGGAGAGTTAAATTTTTGAGGTTGTTCCATGTTTGAAGATCTAAGAGGTTTTTTGACGCATCTGGAAAGTCAGAAGCAGTTGCTGCGGGTCAAGGACGAAGTCACCGTCAAATATGAGATTGCCGCGGGCATGCGCAAGACTTCGGATATCGAAGGGCCGGCGTTGCTGTTCGAGAACGTCAAAGACTATCCGGGCTGGCGCGTCTTGGGCGGACTGTTCGCGACGCGAAAGCTGGTCGCGCTTGGCCTCGGCGTGCCGCAAGAACAGATGCTCGAGCGCTATTTGACTTTGGAAGACAAGCGCATCCCGCCCGAGATTGTTGCCAGCGCACCGTGTAAAGAAATCAAATGGACCGGTGAGCAAATTGATTTGTCCAAGCTGCCCATCGTCACTCATGCCGGCAAAGATGTCGGTCCGTACGTCACCATCGGCGTACAGGTCGGCAAAGATCCGGACACCCGCATTCGCAATTTGTCCATCCACCGGATGCTCGTGCTCGGCAGAGATAAATTGACGCTCTGGGCGCCGGCCGATCATCATCTCGGCCGGATGATCTTGATGGCGGAGGAAAAGAAAAAAGGTTTGGAAGTCGCCACCGCCGTCGGCGTCGATCCGGCGATCGTAGTCGGCTCGCAAGCGAGAGTGCCGTTCGGCATCGACGAATTTCACGTCGCCGGCGGACTGCGCGGCGCGGCGGTGAAGTTGGTCCAATGCGAAACCATCGACGTCGAAGTGCCGGCGTTCGCCGAAGTTGTCATCGAGGGCGTGACGATTCCCGGCGAACGGGTCGCCGACGGGCCCTATGGCGAATATCCCGGCTGCTACAGCGAAGCCAAGCAAGCGCCGGTGCTTAAAGTGACGGCGATCACGATGCGGCAAAATCCGATCTGGCAGACCGCGCTCACCGGAATGCCCGTGACGGAAAATCACACGCTGATCGAATACGGCAACGCCGCGGTCGTTTATCGTGAAGTGAAAAAAGTCGTGCCCGAAGTGCGCGGCGTCAACATGACTCCGGGCGGGACGTTTCGCCATCACGTGGTGGTTTCGATCAAGAAGCGCGCCGAGAACGAAGGGCGCAACGTGATTCTCGCGTTGCTCTCGATGGGCATCGGCCTCAAACAGGTGATCGTCGTCGATGACGATATCGATCCCTTCGATCCGTTGCAGGTCGATTGGGCGATGGCGACACGCTTTCAAGCGGATAAAGATGCGATCATCATTCCGCGCATCGCTTGCTCGACGCTCGATCCGTCTTGTCCGGAGGCGCGCGTCACCGCTGGTTTGGGTATCGACGCAACGGCGCCGATGAAAGAGCGCTGGCGTTTCGAGAAAGTGGAAATTCCCGGCGTCGACAAGGTCAAATATATCTAAGTGCGATGAGAAATTTCGACTATCTCGAACCGACGACTGTGGCTGAAGCGTGTTCGTTGCTGAAACAACACTCCGGTGAGGCCAAAGTTTTCGCCGGCGGCACTCACGTCACCATCCTCATGAAGCAGGGGCTTTTTGAGCCCAAAGTTTTGGTCAACATCAAAAATATTCGGGAGCTCAAAGGAGTTCGTTACGATAGTACCGAAGGTTTGATCATCGGCGCGCTGACGACGCACCGCGAGCTCGAAACATCGGCACTCGTCCAAGAGAAGTTTCCGGTTCTTTGCG
>JBEVIO010000249.1:0-9425 GCA_040510635.1 Binatia bacterium
GGCGTGAAGACGCTGCCATCCTGCCAGTCATAGCGCTTGGGCTCTTCGCCCTCGCGCCAGAACAACGAGAAGCCTTGGCCCTTGATAATAATGACGTTGAACCCTGGACCGTGGCGATGGGCCTTTTTATAAGTGCCGATCGGGAACTCGGAAATATGCGCCGCCATCGATCCGCTGGCCATTTCTAGCATCACGTTTTTGCCGGCTGCGCCGCGCTCTTTCCAATCTTCGAGCGCAAAGTTGCGCGCGTCCGCGATGAAGTTGGTGTCCCAAACCCGCCCGGGGTAGGCCTTGCCTTTGCCGCTAAAGTATTCCGGATCACCGTCAAAGCGATCCGTGAAATCGCGCGGCGTGTTAAAAATGAAGTCCGCATCGTGAAACAAGTTGAAGACGATCGGCATGCTGTTGACCGAAAAAAATCTTGCCGGCTCGTCGCCCGAACCGTTGAAATGCTGATAGGTGCAGTTGAGCGGTAACGCAAACAGGCTGCCTTCTTGCCACTCAAAGTTCTGCTTCGCCCCTTTGCCATTCCAGATCGTCGTCCCGCCGCGTCCCTTGAGCACAAAATGCAAATCTTCGTATAGATGTCTGGCTGGATTCAGTTTTTTCCCCGCTGGAATTTCACTGACATAAGCGCCCGTGGCGCCCTCCGCGCCTTCCATATTGATAAACGCACCGTTGCCGCCGGTTCTGCTCCAGGATTTTAGCTCGACTTTTTTTAGATCTTGGACAAAAAAAGTTTTGATGATGGGAATCCCTTCATCGAGCTGCCATTTGTCATAATAGGGAATGTTATCCATCATATTCTCTAGCTGCGTCGCGGGTTTGGACATAATATTCCTCCGAAATAAACTATCAGATTACTATCGTATACATCAGTTGAAAGCAAGGTGGAACGGGCGCTTAGCAGGGAAGTAAATGAGCTTTTTGCGCCGGGATTTACGTCGGGAAAAGTCCCGAACGTCATTGACAACACAGGCGAAACTCTACTAAATGGCACAAAGTTATCACGCTGCGCACGGCACCCCGCGGGCGCCAAGTTAGATCAATTTAATAAAGGGAGACAATCCTTGGCCACAAGCGTCGAAGCACCGATGGTCGGTAAGATTTTGAAAATCGAGAAACAGGTGGGCGACCATGTCGATGAGGACGAAGTCGTGATCGTCATGGAAGCGATGAAAATGGAAATTCCCATCGTCGCGCCGGTGGCCGGAACATTAAAAGAAATTATGGTTTCACCCGGGCAAGCCGTTGAAGCCGAGCAGGCGCTCGCCGTTATCGAGTAACCCCCGCCGAGTCAAATTCACAACTTGTTGAGCGATTGCTAGGAGAAGCAATGGACACGTGGACATTCGGCTGGACACTGGCGCTGATCGGCATGGGCGGAACCATGTTGGTCCTTTGGTTATTAAGCCTGCTTATTCTGCTGATAAAAAAAATCTTCCCCTATCAACGTCCCGAAGCAGACCTTAAGAAAGGATAGCTTCCCTTCATGGAATCCGCACTCGCCTCGGGCGTGCAGGGCCTTTTCCTCGGCGTAGCAAATCTCGGCCTCGGCCACGTGGTCATGCTCGTTATAGGATCGTTGCTGCTTTACTTGGGAATCAACAAAGGTTACGAGCCCTTGCTCCTCGTGCCGATCGGCTTTGGCGCCATCCTGGTGAACATTCCGTTGGCCGATATGATGGGCAAAGAAGGCTTTCTCCGTTTTTTTTACGACGCCGGCGTGCTCACCGAAGTTTTTCCCCTGCTGATTTTTATCGGCATCGGCGCCATGACGGATTTCCAGCCGCTGCTGGAAAATCCCAAGATCATTTTGCTCGGCGCGGCCGGCCAATTCGGGATCTTTCTTACTTTGCTGCTCGCTCTGGCGCTCGGCTTCGACAAATTAGACGCCGTCGCCGTGTCGATCATCGGCGCGTGCGATGGACCGACGGCAATCTACGTCAGCTCGAAATTCGCGCCGCATATGCTGGGCGCCGTTTCCGTGGCGGCCTATTCCTACATGTCCTTGGTGCCGCTGATTCAGCCGCCGATCATGCGCGCGCTTACCAGCGAGAAAGAACGGCAGATCATCATGGGCGCTGCCAAGCGCGAGCCGATCTCGAAAACCACTAAGATCGTTTTCCCTATCGTTGTGACAATTTTTGCCTCGATCTTGGCTCCCAAGGGCGCGCCTTTGATTGGCACCGTCATGCTCGGCAATTTGCTGAGAGAAAGCGGTGTCGTCGATCGCCTGAAAAACGCCGCGGAGAACGAAATCACCAACATCGTTACGCTTCTGCTCGGACTCTGCATTGGCGCGACCATGGAGGCCAGTAATTTTTTACGTGGCGAAACTCTGCTGATCCTCTGCCTGGGATTTATCGCCATCAGCTTGGATACCGCAGTGGGCGTGCTTTTCGGCAAGCTCATGTGCGCGCTGACGGGCGGCAAGATCAATCCGTTGATCGGCGCCGCCGGCATCTCGGCATTTCCGATGTCGGCCCGTGTCGTCCAAGTCGAAGGTCAGAAATACAATAAGAAGAACTATCTTTTGATGCACGCCATGAGCGCCAACGCCGGCGGACAGATCGGCTCCGTGATCGCCGCGGCGGTGATGCTTTCCGTACTTCAAGGGATGGGTATCGTCGGCGGCTAAGGAAAGGAGCATGGCGCAGTCCAGGGAAGATCTCGAAAAGAAGCTTTCCGAGCGCGAGCAAATCGCCCTCGACGCCGACCCAAAAGCGGCGGCCAGGCAACGCGCCGAAGGCAAGCTCACCGCCCGCGAACGCATCGATAAACTGCTCGATCCGGGCTCCTTCGTCGAGGAATTCATGCTCGCCGAAACGCCGTGCAGCGATTTCGGCATGGCGGAAAAACGCCAGCCGTCCGACGGCGTCGTCACTGGCTTTGGTAAGATGGAGGGCCGGCCGGTTTACGTTTACTCCCAGGACCGCGCCGTGCTGGCCGGCAGCGTCGGCAGCGCCCACGCCGAAAAGATTGCCTACGTCATCCAAACCGCGCGCAAACTCGGCGTCCCCGTGATCGGCTTGAATGACTCCGCCGGGGCGCGCATTCAAGAAGGTCTCTCAGTCACGTCAGCCATCGGCAAAATCTTTTTCGAAAACAGCATCGCCTCGGGCTGCATTCCACAGATCTCTGCCATCATGGGGCCGTGCATCGGCGTGGGTTCCTACTCGCCCGCCTTAACGGATTTTATCATTCAAGTGCAAAACACCAGCCAGATGTTCATCACCGGCCCCGCCGTAATCAAAGAAGTTCTCGGCGAAACGGTCACGATGGAAGAGTTGGGCGGCGCGAAAATTCACTCCGAAGTCTCCGGCGTGACGGATCTCGTCGCCAAGAACGATGAAGAATGCCTGGCCACGATCAGAAAGCTCGTCGGCTTTTTACCCTCGAGCTTCGAATCCTTACCACCACGTAAAGAAACCAGCGATGATCCGGCGCGCTGGCTCGATAAGTTGGAAACCATCGTCCCGGAAGACATGAAGCGCGCTTATAATATCCTGCAAGTTATCAAAACGATTGTCGACGACAGCGAGTTTTTCGAGCTGAAGGCGAAGTTCGCGCGCAACCTCGTCATCGGTTTTGGCCGCCTCGACGGTTATCCGGTTGGCTTCGTCGCCAACCAACCGATGTTTCTCGCCGGCAGCTTGGATGTCGATGCTTCGGACAAGGCGGCGCGTTTTATTCGTTTTTGCGACGCGTTCAATATTCCTGTGATTACGTTGATGGACGTTCCCGGTTTCTTTCCTGGAAAGGAGCAAGAGGAGAAAGGCATCATCCGCCACGGCGCGAAAATGCTCTACGCCTACGCCGAGGCGACAGTGCCCAAAATCACGATCGTGCTACGCAAGGGCTACGGCGGCGCCAAGCAAGCTTTGTGCACTCGCGAAATGGGTGCCGATCAATTGTTCGTTTGGCCTGGCGTGGAACTGGCGGTCATGGGCGGCGGGGGTGCCGTCAACGTCCTTTACAAGCGCGAAATCGAGCAATCGCCCGATCCGGCGAAAACGCGCGCTGAGAAAATCGCCGAATATCAGGAAAGGTTCAATGGCCCGTTCGAAGCGCTGGCGAAACAATTCGCTCACGCGGCGATCCGCCCGCACGAAACGCGCAAGCGGCTCATCCAATCCCTAGAGATTCTGCGCTTTAAAAAAGAATCGCGGCCGAACAAGAAGCATGGGCTCATGCCGGTGTAGCGCAGCGCCAATCGGCGAGCTGAAGCGGCAGCGAAACATAAAAGGTGCTGCCCCTGCCAAGCTCGCTTTCCACCCAGATCCGGCCGCCATGAGCTTCGACGATTTTTTTGCAAATTGCCAGACCGAGCCCGGTTCCCGTACGGGTCGAGTGCCGTCCACCGCCGCCTTGGCGGTACTTGTCAAAAATCAGCTCCAGCTCGTCTTGTGGAATGCCGATACCCGAATCTTTGATTCCCAGAATAATCTCTGAATCGCTCAAGGTTCTCGCCGCGATTTCGATCTCGCCTCCGATCTCAGTGAATTTGAGGGCGTTGCTCAAAAGATTGTTCAACACCTGATTCATGCGCCGGCGATCGACAAAGAGTTGCGGTAGATAGTCGCTGATTTCCGTCTTGAGGGCGATTTTTCGCTTGTCCGCCTCAACGGAATATTCGATCAAAGTGTCTTGTAGCAGCGGTCGGATCTCCACGGGCGCCTTTTCAAGCTGAAGGCTGCCGGCGTCGATTTTCGAAATATCTAGAAAGTCGCTGATGTGGGTGATCAAACTCTTGCAGCTCGACTGAATCTTCCAGAGCCATTTCTGTTGCAATTCCGTCACCACGCCAAACAACCCGTCTCGAATCGAATCCGTGATCGATACCACATTCGACAACGGCGAGCGCAGGTCGTGGGCTACCATCGCCGTGAAATCGGCCAAGGTTTGCTCCGCACGTTTACGCTCTTCAATTTCACGGCGCAGTTCCTGGTTAGCTTCCAGCGTGGCGCCGTAGAGCCGGGCGTTTTCCACCGCGAGCGCAATTTGCCGCGACATGGCTTGCAGAAACTGTTTTTCATCGGTGCCGAACGGATGAACGCGCGTGCTCATCAATGCGACTGCCGCGCGCAGCGGCGCGTCGTGCGCGAGCGGCAACACCGCGAGGGCCCGGATCCGGCTGTCGGCGGCGGCCGAAGCCAACTCTGGCGCCTCCGCCACATCTTCGACAAACCAGGCATTCCGACATTGCCAAAAACACTGCTCAAATTCAGGCCCCAATCCGTTCCAGATCTGTGCCAGTTCTGAAATCGAGTGGGAACCGGAAGTAGCCCCGTAAAATTTTCCCTCCGCCGAGTCTTGCTCGCACCGTGCGAGTGCGATGTCGAATCCACTGGCTGAAACCAGCCGGCGCAAGCTCCGTTCGATAACGTCGGGAACCAAGAGCGTACCGGCAATTTCCTGCGAAACCAGATTGAGCGTCTCTAACTGGTCCGTGTAAGCGAGCAGTTGTTCTTCGCCTTTGCGCTGCAGGGTGATATCCCGCGTGATGGTGGCGGCACCGATCACGTTTCCTTGCAGGTCGCGGACCGGCGAGAGCGACGCGGACACGTCGAAGAGTTGACCAACTTTGCGTATGCGCTTGCTTTCATAGCGATTGATACCAAGATCGCGTTTAACGATATTCAAGAGCTCGGTCACTTCACCCTGGTGTGTTTCGGGAATGAGACGGTAAACGGATTGACCGACAATCTCATGACTTTCGAAGCCGTACATCGACTGGGCGCCTTCATTCCAGCTCGTTATCACGCCGTCCAAGGTCATGCCGATGATCGCGTCCTGGGAGGATTCAACGATCGCTGCCAGCTGCGCCCGCGCCTCTTCGGACTCGGCGCGGATTTTTACATACCCCACGACAAACTTGCTGCCGATCAACCAAGCCAGGCCGGTCGCTATTAAGGAAACGATGCCGAGCCAGATCAAACCGCGCGTCAAGGCCTGGTTGGCTTGGCCGAATGCCACCTCCTTGGGGATTCCGACCATCACATAAACTTGGCCTGCCGTAGCGTGCCGGGGAATCGGTTTCAATGCATAGAGCCGGTCTACGCCATCCAAACCAACCAGCTCGCTGGTGCTGATACGGCTGCGCAGTTGCAGCATCTCGAAAAGCGAGGCGTCCGGAATATGCTTGCCAATCCACTTTTCTGGATCTGGAAATCGCGCCAAGAGAGTGCCTTTGCTGTCGACGATCGATAGTGCCACGCCGTCAGGCAAATTATGGTCTGCGGCCAGCTGATTGATCCAATTGACATCCAGAGCCGCGAAGATCACCGACTTTACACGCCCATGGTCATCCAGGATCGGATTACCGAAATTGATGCTTCGCCGGGACACATCGCCCTGAACCTGATAATCGCCGATGGCGAAAGACTTCTCTTTGAGCGCTTGACGGAAATGGCTGGTGGCGGCGATGTTCTCGCTGTTTGAAGCAGCTAACTGAGAACGGCATGAAACGTCGCCGCTGGAGTCGGCGACACCGAGATCGACATAGACCGTGTTGTGCTCGGCAAACCGCCGCAGGAACTGGCTGCAAGCGCTCCTGTCTCCGCCGGCTACTTCCGGCGTTTCCGCTAAAAGAGTCAGCAACTGCTGCGCCGCGTCTATGAAGCGTGATTCTCGGAGCGCGACGTTTTCAACGATTTGCCATGCCGCCTCCCGCGCCTCGGCGATCTGCACGTCGCGCGCGATCTTCGCCTGGCACAAAATAAACGCAAGGATCGGCACGACCGCGATCAAAATAATTACGAGCAGCCTCTGGCGTAGTCTGCGCAAAAACGCGCCGGTGGCTTGAAGTATGATCCGGTCAAGCTTGCCCATACAAACTGTCAATTTCTTGTACTCTTGAAACCTTGCAATCTTTATCGAACTCGGCGGAAGCTTAACACCGAGCCACGTTATCAGCGTCGTTCCGCCAGCATAGACTCCCGCCCGCGGGTCCGAGCGCGACACGGGCTAACTGCTCATGGCGCTCAATCCATTCAGTCAATTGACTTTCAGCGAGGCGCCATTGTCCGCCGACCTTGAACGCCGGGAGTTCCTGTTTGTGAATCATCCGATCGAGAGTTCGTATGGAGACGCGAGAGTTTTGCAGCCTGCGGTAGGGTGAACAAGCGGAGCGTCTCAATTGAGTCATCCATGTGCATCCTTCATCACACCCGTTCGCGAGTTCTTTCAGCAATGCTGATGCCATCGAGCGAGTCGCCTTAACCGGCTGTTTTGATTAGGCTTGCATAAGAATTGTTGCGAAAGATGCGGTACAGAAATGGACAAATCATGAAACCCAGAACGAACGCAGAACGGCCAAATTCCGGCCGTGATTTGCGGCGAATTCCGCGGTCTATGTCGCGACTCTACGAGCACTGACTAACGATTTGCTGGCGCGGAATAAAAGACTGCGCAAGCATTGCTTGCGCTAACGGGGGCTGCCGACGCACAAGATGCCCTATTGCCGGTAGATAACCTCACCAGCTCGAGCGGCGTCATAGCCGCCGAGCGCGCTTACCGCCTGGCGAAATTCCGCCGTACGGATAATTGTCAGCAGCGCGCTGCCGCGTGCGGATTCATAAAACGGCCGAGAGATGAGCAAGTCATATTCTTCGTCAGCCACGGGAATGAAATCGAGTTTCAACGCCGTCGCTGCCGCGCGCACACCGAGGCCGGCGTCGGCGAGTCCGCTCGCAATGGCGACGCCGACAGCCATATGAGTAAATTCTTCGCGCTCGTAACCGACGATCGCCAACGGCTCGATACCGAGTTTTTTCAGTTCGCAATCAAGCAACACCCGCGTGCCCGAACCCGGCTGGCGGTTGACGAAACGAACGCCGGTTCGGGTTAAATCTTTGAGGCTGGAGATGGATCGCGGATTGCCACGAGCGACGAGAATCCCCTGTTCGCGCTCGGCCAGGTGGACGAGCACGACCGGCACTTTTGGAATCGTGCGCTTGATATCGGGAATATTGTAGACGCCGGTCTCCGGGTCGAGCAAATGGGTTCCGGCCATGTGCGTTTCGCTGCGTTGAAGCGCCAGCAGACCGCCCAAGCTGCCGACATTGGTGGCGGCAATCTTGAGGTCCGGGTGACGCAGTTTCAATTGATCTTCCAACACCCCGATGGCCAAGTCGTGGCTGCCGGTGCAGAGAATCGTATTTTCGATGTCTGCGATCGGCCTCAGCAGTTCGACCTCGGCCTCCTCGCCCGCATTCAATCCTTCGACAAGACTCGGTATGCGCATCAAGCCATCGGCGTGCACCATCGTGGTGATCACGCCCGCGCCGCGTCCTAAAGGCACCGCGACTAGCTTTTCGTTCACGCGGCCCAAGGTAACACGAATGAATTCCTCCAAGCCGAGATGGGAGGCGATTTTTTTCGGCAGTACAGCGCGCACAGTCGGATAAGCCGGCGCCGCCGACCCGAGAAATTTTTCCAACGCCGGGCGCAAAATCTCGCGCGCGATGACGATCGCCGAGACCGGGTAACCGGGCACACCGAGCAACGGCTTGTTACCGACGCTGCCCAACACAGCGGGTTTTCCCGGCATGACATCGATACCGTGCGCCAGCAGCTCTCCCGCCTCGGCGACGACGTCCGCCGTCAGATCGTGCTCTCCCGCCGACGAGCCGGCTATGATCGTGACGATATCGCACTCTTCGGCCGCGCGGCGCACCGCCTTCAAGAGCGCACTCATGTCGTCGCGCGCGCGCGGATATTTGATCGGCGCCCCGCCCCATTCGCGCACAAAGCTCGCAAGCACGGTGGAATTGAAATCGATCACTGCGCCCGGCTTGGTTTCCTCGCCGGGCTGGATCAACTCGTCTCCCGTCGGAATAATGCCGACCCTGGGCCGGCTTTTGACAGACACGGTAGTATGCCCGGCCGCCAACAGCGCGCCTAAATCATAGGGACGCAAGCGATGAGCGCGCGGCAAAAGCAATTCCGTGGCAACCACGTCCTCGCCGACCAGGCGCACGTGGTTCCACGGCGCCACAGACTCGAAGATCTCCAGCGTGCGCTCATCTATCTGGTGCACTTTCTCGATCATGATCACGGCGTTGGCCCAGGCGGGAAGCGCGTTGCCGGTGTCGACGTATTGGAATGATCCAGCTGCCGGCACATCGGAGTCTACCAACGTGAGTGTCTTGCCGACAAATTCCGTCGCGCCGAAAGTGTCTTCGGCGCGCACGCAAATGCCGTCCATCGCCGAGGCGTGATAATGCGGCGAGGAAATTTTTGCAAAGACGGGCTCCGCGGTAATGCGATCGAGCCCGTCGTCGACGGCAATCTCTTCGACGGCGAGCGCGCCCGGATCCACTGTCGCGAGAAACAATTCGCGCGCCTCGATTAAGGGAGTTTTCTTGAGGTAACGTTTGCGGGCCATGACTTGAGAAAGTCTAGCGTTGAGAGTCTAGGGT